>WRMT01000274.1 GCA_009777005.1 Methanobrevibacter sp.
AAAAATTCTAAAAAAAAATTATAATATTTATAATTATAATAATTGCAAAATTTTAAAGAAGTAATATCAGTTATTTAGCAGAATTCTTTATCTTTAATCAATATAAAGACTTTTCCTTTCTTTTGAGATTTTTTCAATTATTTTATCTCCTTCTTCTGGAGAAACTGCCTTTCTATTTCCATCTTCATCTTCAATTACTACTCCACTATTTTTAAATAATTTATATCTATCTATTCTTGTTTTTTTATCCGGATGACAAATGAATTGACATGTACTACAAGTATATTGCATTTTATATTCTGGAACACCAGGATGGTAAAATACAGGATCTACTTTTGGTCTTTTAACATACACAGGCATTGCTTTATCTCTAAGTTTTTCAAAATCTATATCTTCTTTTGGGATAGTAAATCTGCCTGGAGACCAAGTTGAGTATTTTCCAGAAGAATCTAATCCTGTAGCTCCACCACATACAAGAATACATCTCCAATGACTTTTTGGTAATTGATATTTAAATTCTTTTCCTCCAATATTGACTTTAGTCTTTTTATTAGATATATAATTTGGAATACAGCTAGTTTTACAGAGTTTACATTCATCACAATATTTTTCTTCATTTTTTACAGGATTAGTAGCTATTAATTCTGCATCAGTAACTACAGAACTAAGAACAATAGCTGCTCCATGTTTTTTTGTTAATATATGTCCTGAATGACCAAAAAATCCAACTCCGGATACTGCAGCTAGATATTTATGAGAAATAATAGGTTTTCTATCTCTTATTCCATTGGGAGTATCTTTTCTATAAACAAAGTTAGGAGCTATGGGAACAGCTTTAAAGCCAATTTGGTCTAAAAAACCAGCTATTTCAAGAGATATTCCCCCAGCGAAAGTTGTAGTGCGTATCTTATTTTCATTTAGTGAAAAATCTTCTTTAGCTAAATAAGGATTTATTAAGTTTTCATCAAATGGAACTGCAAATACGATAGCTGATTTTGCCCCCAACAATGCTGAATCTAAATCTGTTGAAGGAGGTCCTCCTTTCAATGTTTCCTTAGTTCCAATTCCAACATAACTTGCACCTAAATCAATAGCCATATTTTTCAAAGTTTCTGAAAGTCTTTCATTAGTATGATCCATACAATTTTCCTCCTAATTATTAACATTTCTTCAAAATAGCTACTGACTTAATATTTTCTTAATTAAACTTAGCTATTTCCTGCTTAATTTGGAATTTTTCTGCCATTATTTGGGTTTCTTTCCTTGACTTATTTTTCTTCTTAATTTAATTTATTAATGGTTCCTTTTTTAACTTGTTAATGTTTAATATATAGTAACTATTAATAATTATATGTATTTATAGCAGATATTTTTTATTCATGATAACCATTAATATTTTATTATTTTTTATTTGTTATTAAGTGTTTTTTATTAAAAATATCTTTTTAAAAAATAATTTCCTAATTTATATTTAAGTGGAAATTTATATAAATAAAATATAGGCTAAAAGAGTTATTACATTATTTAAACAAGAAAAAAATTATCTAAAAAGTAGATACAACAATAGCGAAATGATAACTATGTCAAAAAGAACTAAAGAAAAGCTAGTAAAAAAGCTTGAAAAAAATTTTAAAAATGATTATCATGAAAAATCTATTAAAATAGCTAATGAAATAATAAAGTCATACCCTGAAAACAGATGCACATATTCATAAACTTTATTCATTATTTTATTTAGGAAAAGAAAAAGATGCTTTAAAACTATCTGAAGAAATTATTAAGTTATTTCCTGAAAGAAATGTTTTTAGAAAAATGACTTATGTTTTAATAGATATACGAGCATATGATAAGTCTAGTGAAATTCATCAATTGTTTCATCAAGAATTTGAAGATGATGAAATTGCAGAATTAACTTCTGTTTTAGTTGAATTGGCAAAATTTGATAATGCTATTGATTTTATAGATAAATTTCCAAAAGACAATTCAAATTGGAAAGATATTTATTTTATTAAAGCTGAAAGATATTCTAGAATATATGATTTTGAAAAGACTATCGAAATTTGTGATAAAGTTCTAAAAGAAGATCCTTATCATTTAAATGCCAATACAAAGAAAACTTTCGCACTAGCACAATTAGAAAAAGATGAAGAACTTGAAAAAATACTTGAATTTAGAATCAAAAATAACATACAAAAATACTGGGCAATGATAGACAAAGCTCAGGGAAAGATAAACAAAGGAGAATTTAAAAAAGGAATGGAAATAATCGATGAAGTTTTAGAAGCTAAACCTAAAATGGCATACGCATTAATGATTAAAGGATTAAATTTGTATCAAACAGGAGCTAATTTAGAAGAAGTATTAAAATATCTTGATAAATCATTAGAAGCAAAAGATGAAAGATGTTATGAAGCAGCTTTAAGTTTAAAGAGAGAAATAATAGAAGAATCTGAAAATACTTTCTGAATACTTAGATAAGCTTCTTAAAATAAAACTTAATATAACTTTATTTGTTAATAATTAGATAAAGCAAGAATAATGATAGCATTTAGCTTAACATAATCTATAATAAAAATAATAAAAAAACACACATTAAGGTCGTTTATTATAATAAAAAAATAATAAAAATAAAAAATATATTCGTCAAAATAAATATTATTTACAAAAATAATAAAATTTAAAGGAATAATATGGCTAAAAGTGGCAGATATTGGTATAAAGCACCTCCTAAACCAATTAAACTAGATAAAAAAGACAGAAAAGAATTATTAAACATTGTAAAAGAAGAAATAGCTAAAACCACTAAACTAAAAAAAGACATAGTTCGTATTAATATTCGTGGAGGTAGAATCTATCTTTTTAGTGAATGGGAATTAAAAAGGGAAGGTCCTTTTATAGGCGACATAAAAAAAGGAGATATGATTGAAGAAAAATATGCAAGAATAAGCATTTTCGACAAAGAGTATACTAATTGCACATTAGACTGGTTAAGACATAATGACAAATGGGTTGTTAAGAAAACAGCTAGTTTAGTAGACTGTATAAAAGAAGCAGAAGACGATTCATGGTTTTGCTCAATTGCTGATATTTAAACTTTTAATTTTCAACATTATTCTTAATTCATTAACCCCTATTTTTTCAATATGATTTATTTTCACATCCCACTTATAATGAAAGATTAGTTTCATTGATTAAGTGGTTATAATAGGTATCAAAAAGAATCTTAATGTAAGATTTACTATTCTCTCTATTAATTTTCGTTTATAGTGAACATTGCTATCCAATTTTCTTGATATTCCCAACCTTTTTACCATTCTTCCTTATTTTTTGATAAATTAACTTGAAATTCTTTTCTATTCCTCAGTTTTTTAGTTGAACTTCAATTTTTTTTTAAAACAAATCAATACTTCTAGCAAAAATTCATATGTAAATATGTTCCATAGATTTATCTATCTAACGTTAGTTAGATAAAAAAAATTAATTATCTCCTATTATCTCTTGTTAAATTCTTAACAATTCTAAAATTTTTTATGAGTTATAGAAAAATTTAGCTAAAATGAATTAACTTTACTTCCACACGAATTAGAATAGTTTCTCATATATAGCTTTCGCTAATATAAGATAAAGAAAATATGTTAAAAAAATAAATATATGATTAAAAATTGTTTATTAAAAAAGCCAACAACATACATTATAAGGATTATTGGCTTATAGTAAATGAAATTAAAAAAAAAAAAAAAAAAAAATTATAACATCTTGCCAGGATTTTTTTCAAGACGTTCACGAATTTTTTAACTAAATTTCACTTTTTCCTGAAATTTATTTTTTTCAACTTTTATATTAATTATATT
>WRMT01000275.1 GCA_009777005.1 Methanobrevibacter sp.
ATTTTTTTTTTAAAAAATTATTTTTTTTTAAAAATTTTAAAATTAATTAAATTTTTCCCTTTTTTTTTTTTTTTTTTTTTTTGAAAAAAATCATTTCTTTAACTATAATAATATCTTACTTCGTTACCACTACACTATCAATAGTTTATCTTTTTATTCAATCTTCCCTATTTTATTCTTATATTGCTTTATTATTTCTTCTTATATATAAAGTTTTTCTCATAAATTTATAAAAATATATCTTCTCTATTATTCTTCTGAAGTCATCTTCTTATTAATAATTATTTCCTCCTATATATAAAATAAAATTATTATACAATAAGGTACAAAATATTTGTATAGTACCCTATTTTCTAATATTAATTCTATGTTTTTTTAAGTATATTTCACGATAACTCTCTATATTTTCAAGTTCTAAACGAATTAACTTAATATGTAGCTACGGTGATAATTTGCATGGGTTTTAAGGAAATGGTAAAGTTTTTTTAACATAATAAACAAGATGTAAAAATATTTACATGAAAAAATGTAGAAAATGTAGAAATTCATTAAGAAAGGAGAATTTTCATGGAGAATGTGGGGAAAAATAGCTGGATTCAAACATTAAATCTTAATTCATGGGAAGTAACAGAATACGGAGGGGTTTATTTTACAAAAGACATTTTTGGATGTGAAATTCATGGGAATTTTAATTGCAAAGAAAATCAGTTGGAAACATTAATAAACAATGCAAAAAGGGTGTTTAATAATTTTGAAGAGCTAAACAAAATTGCAAAAGAATTAATTCAAAAAAACTATCCTGATGAGAATGTTGATGAATTAAAATTAGATGACATTATATTTTCTCAAGATTGTTCTTTTCTCATGGGATATCCAACAGAAGAAACAGATGCTGGACATGAATATATTTATGTAAAATTTCAAAAAGATTTTACAATAGATGATGATTTAATTTATGAGTATTATTAAAATATCAAATATCATTTTCTGCACCACTTAGATAATTTTGATTAATCAATTGAAATTTTTAATACATTGATTGACTAAGTATGAAATAGAGAAAGTATAATCTTTCAGAAGGAAAAGGCATAAAAAAATTTCCAATGAAAAATAGTTTTTAAGAGAGGAGAAGGAATTATATGGTAAAATATGATGATGCTTCTTGGCATTATGGTGGGGATTTTCCAAAAGACTTAGGAGAGGAAAATGCAGCAACACATATAGGAATGTTTCTTGGGTGGTGCATAAATAATGATTTAATCTCTGATGAATTAAAGGAAATTTCTAAAAAAGATATCGATGATGTAAAATCACGTAAAATAACAGGTAGTGAATTTCTTTTCAAAGCCTGTGATGGAAAATTCATTCATAATGATTTATCAGAATATGGGCAAGAATTTACAAATGGTTATTATGATGATGCCCAATCAAAGTTTGCAAAGAAATTTTGTGATTATATAGGGGATTTTACAGATGTTTTTTGTGAAAAAGCAGAGAAAAATGGCTTTGAATATGAAACTTTATATCATGTGGAGAATACTTGGGAAAATTATGATTTGATAGTGGAAAAACTTGATGAACGATTTATCCAATGGAAAAATTTCAAGAAAAAATAAGTTATGTGAGTGAAAAAACTTTTAACAGTATGTCAGTGGTTGAAACTATATGTATCTTTCACTTAATTTAGTAAATAGTATATTTTCAAAATATAATAGGAGAAAATAAATGAAAGAATACTATGTAAATTTGTTTGATGAAAAAATAAAAATAGAAGATAACTTTATTTTAAATTTTTCCAAGATATTATTAAATATTTTAGATAAAGAGTTATTGAAAGGGAATTATATTTGTGAAATATCAAAAAATGATTGGTCAAATAAAAAACCTGAATCAAAAATGATATTTTTAGCTAATCCCTTTTTTACTAATCCACAAATTGATTTAAAAGGAATTGAGTATAGAGAAGTTAATGATCCACATTATTGGAAAGCAGAATATCATGATATTAATGATAATTCCTTTCTTTGTTGTAAGTATGGGGATTATGGATATTAATTTGATAATTTTTCAAATTAAGAAAAACTTCTTTTTTCTAACTTGAAAGAATAAAAAATTTTTTCAAATAAATGGAATGATTTTTTTATTTATTTTATAATTAAATCATTTTCATGGAAATGAGGTGCAAATGAACTGGAAAAAAATCTTTAAAATCTATCAATTAGATTATTTTGCATTGGAAAAGTTTCAGGAAAAGGAGGGCATAAAACTTTTTAAAGACAAAACAGATTTTATACTAACTGAAAAGTGGTGTGAAGAATATAAATTAGGATTTAACCTTTTGCCACTGTTTACAAACAATGAAAGTGACTTTGTGGGAGTTTATACAACAGGTATTTTGAAAGGAAAAGTTGCTTGTGTAAATCATGATAATATTGATTTTGCCCCACGATTTAGAAATTTAAAATCATTTATGGCTAAAATCAACAATTCCTCAATTGTTTTTGATTGGCGGGAATTAGGATTAGATAGTTTTGATTATCCAAACAAAAGGGAACTATCTCAAAGAGAAAAAGAAGAAGAGGATAAAATACTCACTGAATGTTGGAATCTAATTGGAAAGAGAAACTTCATATCAAGTTGCAATTATGAACTTATTGTAGGAACTATACTAAATCTAACATATCCTACAGACCTTGAAAAGGTTTTGTGCTTTTTAGATGATGAAAACTTCTTTGTTCAGGATAAAGCTATATGGATAATTGGGGTTTTTCATCAATTTTTACCTGCTAAAGAAAAAGTGAAAAAAGTAGCTCAAAAGAGTAATAATAGACTTTTGTTGGAGCAATGTTACAATGGTGAGTTTAAAAAAGAAAACATAAGTATTTGGAAACGAATTTTTTCTTGAATCCTCATTAAATTCAACAGCTAATTAACTCGTAAACAACAGAAACAAAATAGTGAACAATCTTTAAAGTGTGAAAGAATGAAACAAGAAATTTTAGATAGAATTAAGGAATTAGGGGGCAACATTGACGAAGTAAAAAATATTTCTTTAAAAGAAGATTTACTTTCAATAAGTTTTAACACGGTTCTATATCCTAGACCTGTAGATACTCCTTGGGTGGATGGTGAGGAGGTAGAACCTATCCATGGAATAGAAGAGTTTATTGATTATAATAAAGAATTATTTCTTTCAAATAAAGAGGAATTTTACAAAAAATTAGGTGATAATTTCTTTCATATAACAGAAGAAAGCTATGGACAAATGTTTTGGACAGTAAAACTTTTTACTCCCTACACTGAAGGAACTTCAGATTTTAAAGAGTGGAATGAGTACTTTATAAATGATGTAAACTTAGGGGAAATTCACAAAATTGAGGATGATTCAAAGCATGAGTTCATTCAAATATTTTATAGCTATGGATTCCCTGATTACTATTATATATGTTTGTCTGATTCAAACCCTGAAAATCCCACGCTTTTTGCAACTGATCATGAATACTTCTTTGATGAGGTGACAAACCAAGAGAATTTAGAGGATTTTTTAAAAAAGTTCATGACAAAAGAGGAAGTGGTGGAAATTGTCAAAAAAAGAATTGAAAAACAATAATGCTTCTGGTTTTAAAGTAGGGGATTGTTAATACGAATTAGTTAAAATTTGGTGAAGTTAATCATATTTGACTTATTCCTAGTTGACTTATTTAAAAATTATCTTTTTTTCAAGATTAGCTATTTTATAATAGCTAAAAGAAGAACTAAGTTTCAATTTTATAGTATATTTATAAATATATTCTAGTTTTTAAATTTAGAAAAAATCTTTAAATGAGACAATATTA
>WRMT01000276.1 GCA_009777005.1 Methanobrevibacter sp.
TTAAAATATAAATCTAAATCCAATTAACAACAATAATTAAATTAAAATATAAATAAATCAAATCTAAATCCAATTAATAACAATAATTTAAATTAAAATATAAATAAATCCAACCAATAACAATAATTTAAATTAAAATATAAATAAATCCAACCAATAACAATAATTTAAATTAAAATATAAATAAATCAAATTAATAATAATTTTAATTTTCTTCAATATTTTCATTTCAATGAAAAATATATTTATAATTAAAAAAAATATTTTAAAAATAAATATTAAAAATTAATATATTTAAATTAAGGTTTATAAACTTTAAAGTTAGATATTACACAATTTACCAACTTATAAAATTAAAATTAATAAACTTTAAAGTAAAATACTACACAACTTATCAACTAATAAATTAAGATTATAAACTTAAATAGCTACTCTATAATTTATCAACTATTAAATCAAACAATAAAGAATAATTTGTTTGTCAAATAATTTGTAAATTATTCCTCTTCATCACTTTCATATGAAATTTCATCAAAAGATATTTCATTGTTGGATAATTGTTTTAACAAATCAGAGCCAATTTCAGTGCCTTTAGCTATTAAAATATCTCCTTCATAAATCATCGAACGTTTATCAGGACCATAGATCCAAGACTCATCTCTCCTAATAGCTATAACCATCATTCCAGTTCGATTAGCTAAAAATAATTCTCCTAAAGATTTATTATGTAAGTTTGAACCTTTTTTAATAGTAACACTAACAATTATCTCTTCAACCTCTTCCATGACCATCCTAAAGACAGGATGTGGTTTAAAACCTTTTATAACAAGTTCAGCTAAGTCTTTAGCTGCATTAGCTATACTTTCAGCGGCTTCAGCTATTTCAAGCAATGCCGTTAATTTTTCTGCATCTTCCATTGACCTAGCTGCAAGAAGAGATTGTATTTTTATATCATAATTAGAGCTATTGACTTTATTTTCAAGTTTTAATACTTCTTCAGCTGCATCTTTACTATTAAAAAGAATAGCTGAATAAGCTAAATCTACCATTAGCTCTGAAAGATTTTTCATTTCTATTAAAATATCTTTAATAGTCGACATTTTATCTCCATTTATTTAGTTTTTGATGAAAATAATTTATAATAAATAGTATAAATAAATTAAATACAAAATTAGTACAAAATAAACACGAATTAAGTACAACTTATAAATATATTAAATACAAAATTAGTACAAAATCGACATAAATTAAGTACAAATTTAAATAATAAAGTAGTGATTATAAACAAATTTAATACAAAATAAACATAAATTTGTATAAATTAGATATAATCTAATCATTTTTTATCTTTGTCTTTAAAATACACGCCCTTCTTAGCTTTAAAAGTTCCTTTTTATTTGTTTTTAAATCAGAAACTTCTTTTAAAATATCTTTTAAACCATCTTTAACACAATTTATAGTGTCTTTTTTGTGAATCCATAAGCAATCTTGGCAGCTCCACACATTTTTATTTTTAATCCATTTGCCTCCAGTAGAACCATCTCCACAAGGATAAAAAGGACAATAACATAGATCACAACATTGTAATTCCTTATGACATGGATAAAATTCACAATCTAGGTTAGAACCAGTAGCTGTTTCATCATTTAAATATTTTGTGTAAAATTCCTCTGCAAGAGGATGAATTGGTGATTTAACAACATATCCTCGAGATGTGACTAAATAACCATTTTCTTCATATGTCAATGAATTTCCAACAATTAATGTTGTAGACATATTTATATCCTCTTCATTTAATTGATCTAAAGTTACGATTTTAGTTTTTGAAATATTTTGACTACTGTCAACAATACCTATTAAAGTTTTTTCTCCTTTTATATCTAACAATATCTCTTTAAATCTTCTAAAAGGTTTTTTACGTCTTTTACTAATTGGATTATAAATAGCTATTATAAAATCAGCATAAGCAGCATATTCTATTTTCTTTTCAATTTCGTCTAAAGGAGTTAATATATCACTTAAGCTAATAGCTGCAAAATCATGTAAAGGAGCTCCAAGTAATGAAGCAGAATAATTTAAAGATGTGACTCCTGGAAAAACTTTCACATCAACATTATCATATTTACTAATAAGTTGAAACATGACATTTGCCATTCCAAAGACTCCTGGGTCTCCAGAGCTGATTAAAGCAACATTTTTACCTTCTAAGCTATAAGAAATTGCAAGTTCACCTCTAGCTATTTCATCTCCCATGCCTTTTTTTATTATTTCTTTTCCTTCGACAATATCTTCTATTGATTCTATATATTTCTTGTAACCAATGATAATATCTGCTTTTTTTAAAGCATCATATGCTGATAAAGTTATATTTTCTCTATTTGGTCCTATTCCAATAATATTAATCATTAATTCACCAGATAATAATTATGGATAAAAAAAGATTTATAATATAATAAAAATTTTGTAATAATTATAATCTTTAATATTTTTATAATTATTTACTTGTTTTTCGATGTTGGTTAACTTTTTTTTATTTGAAATAATTTTAAAATTCTCAAATAATATTCATAAAATCCTGAGGTATTTAATCGTAAATATTCAAGACAGAAGTTATTTTAATAGTAATAACATCAACTTCAGTACCCGCAGAGGTGTGTTTTCCAGTAGCTGTTGCTGTTATCTTATATTGAGGATCTTGAGTTAAAATAATCTGACCAGAACTTGAATTAATTCCTCCATACCCTGATGCAGTTATGGTTAGTTCAAAAGAATCACTATTAGGATTTTGATATGTTGTAGCATTAATACTGTTTAAATTAACACCATCTATTTTAGCAAGAGACTTTAGTTTTTCAGCTACTTCTATCTTATTAGCTATATTAACCCCATCAGGATCTTTTACAATTAAATCATTAATAGCATCAGGATTGAATATGTTAGTAATTGTTTCAATTTGAAGATCAATTAATCCCTTAACATCTGGAACTTTTGAAGTTACAATTGTATAAGAGCTAATTAATCCAGCCTCAAAAAATCCAATGAAAAGAAAGACTATTAGAAAAAATTTAATTATTTTTGGCATTTTATCACCTAGCTAATTTTATCAATTGATATTTAATAATTTTATTTTTTCAATATTTAATTAAAAAATTAAACATCTTTACAGTTGCAAAATAAAAAAATAGCTAAAAATTTAGAAATTAATTAAAAAAACTATGAATAAGTAAATTTTATAATATAATATTGTTAGCTAAATTAGTTGTGATTGAAATTTAATTAAAATACATAATATAATTTAATGAAAACTTATATTTTCTTATTATTATAAATAGATTTAATAAATTTTTTATAGCTATAGTAAGATTATTTAATAAGTATAATATTTTAAATTTATTTTTTCATTATTATATAATTAACTATCTAAAAAAAAACTTAATTTTTCAAAAAATTAAAAAGTTATACACTAAGTAAAACTGCAAATTAATCTCAATATTATAGATAATTCTTGGTTTAATCAAAAACAGATTATTATGATTTTTTTTAAATTTATTATTAATTATTTATAAATATTTATTTAAATAAATAAATATAAAAATTTGAAATGATTTTTCATGAAAAATAGAAATATTAAATTTTAAAAGAAACAATATACCTTCTAAAAATAAAAAAATAAAATAAAATTTAATAAAAAATAGAAATATTAAATTTTAAAAGAAACAATATACCTTCTAAAAATAAAAAAATTTAATAAAATTTAATAAAAAATAGAAATATTAAATTTTAAAAGAAACAATATATCTCTAAAAACAAAATAAAAAAATTAAATAAAAAA
>WRMT01000277.1 GCA_009777005.1 Methanobrevibacter sp.
TCAACTTGGGAAAAAATTCTTAAACTCTGTAAAATCTTTGATTTTTTAAACTTTGAAAGTCTTCGATTCTAACAAAAGATTTTCGATTTTTCCAACTTTTATTATTAAAATCTGTTTTTAATTGATTTCATAAAAAGATTAAATAATAAAAAATTAAGTTGACAGCATAGGTTATACTGTATTTAAAAGAGGTAAAAAATACAGAAACACTTTATTTTTTTTCAATTTCAAGGGTTAAATAAAAAAAAATACTTTGAAATTTCAGTTTTATCTAGCTATAAATTGTTGATTTCCACATTCAGGGCAGAAAGGTATTGTATCAAAATTGTCTTCTAAATATAATGGTTTACAACAATCTGTACATATATATCTTCCTTTTCCTGAGTGGTTGCCTGAAAAATACATATTATTCCTATACCTCCATACTTGGATAATCCATTATATGAATATACTAATATTTATACTTTACTGAAAAATAATGAATAGTTAAAATATAGACATGTTAATATTAAATATGGATAACAAAAAAGGACATAATTGGAAAACAAAAGGTGAGAAAAAGTTGAGGGTTAGATTAGCCAAAAATAGCTAAAAATTAGCTATTATTTAAAAAATCATTTAAAAAGACTTGAATTTCAAAAATAGTGAATGTATCTTATTTAATCCTTTTAAAATTATTATATTAATTTGTTTATATTTATTAAAAAATTAAATTTGAAAAAAAAAAAAAAAAAAAAATAATAATAAAAATATGATAATATGAAAAAATTCTTGGAAAAGATTCTTAAAATTTACTACGTTCATAATCTAATATTCCATCAATAGCTAAATCTAATAAATCACTTTTAGCTGAACCAAAAACTAATGAATTTGATGAATTGTCTATATCCTCCTCTCCTTCAAGCGATTCAGATATTCTTCCTAAATCATAAAATCTCCCATTAGTTATAAAAGCTAATTCTTTGTTAACACTAATTCCCTTATTTTTTTCCTTTTCAATGTTGACAATAATAGTGTGGATTTTGTTTTTAGCT
Organism: Methanobrevibacter sp.; assembly: GCA_009777005.1. Taxonomy (GTDB): domain Archaea; phylum Methanobacteriota; class Methanobacteria; order Methanobacteriales; family Methanobacteriaceae; genus Methanorudis. The sequence goes on from WRMT01000277.1 coordinate 1,035, forward strand.
ATTTCTTCTCCAATAGCTAAGACATCAGCTACAGGGTTACTAATTAGCCTTTTACTATTTTTTTCCATGTAATTTTGATTCTTCTCTATTTTTTTTCTAATATTTTTATTATAATTTCCTTCAGATTCTTTGTCCAATCCTACATTTGTAACTCCATCAGATAAGATAAGCATTATTGGAATATATTCCTCATTTTTTGCCTCTTTTTTTAAAATTTCTAATGCTTTTTTCAACCCTGCAGCCATTGGTGTAGTTCCACCAATACTAATATTTTGAAGATTATTTAAAAAGGAATTAGGTCTCTTTGTACTTGGAATAATTATTTCAGAATCTTTTACTCTAAATCCAACAATAGCTAATTTGTCTTTATTTAACTGGACATTAGTTATTATTTTTTGTAAAATAGCTTTTATCCCTTTAAGTTTTTCATCTGCAATCATTGACCCACTCATATCAATCACAGCTGTAATAGCTGCTTTGATTCCATGTTTTCTTACCTTTTCACGTAAATCTTCTTTTTTAATCCTGATTGAACTTTTATTCATTGAATATTTTGATTTGGAGAAATTTTTAATTTTTTCTTGATTATATTTCAAATCTTTATTAGATAAACTTTTATTATTAGCTACCCCTCTCAAGGCAGCTCCTCTAATAGTTGCATCAATAGCTAAATCTTCAAAAGAAGAATTGGAAAATTTACTTTTAATATACTTACCTTTCTTATTTTGAGAATTAACTCTTTTTCCATAGAGTTTCTCATCTTTAACCTCATCAACAATTAGGATTTTTTTATATCAAACGTCCCATCTTCTGAACCTATTTCATTGAAGTTTTCTAATCTTTCACCTTCATTTAATTTAGCTTGAAAATCATCTCTAGCTTGAAAGTCAGAATCATTTATAAAATTTGATTCTTTTGATTTTTTATTTCCTAAATCAACATGCTCATTATCCTTTTTTTTATCCTGATTTTCATCTTTAGCTATGTTTTGATCTAGTCTTTCATTTATTTTTTGAAGTTTTTCTTTTAATATTTCTTCTAATGTCTCACTGACTTTTTCTCCTTCCTCTTTTAGACTTTCTTCTCTTTTTTCAATATCAGTTTTAATCTCTTGAATTCTTTGAGAGAGGAAATTATCTTCTCCGAGTACTAAAGAAATAGCTTCTTCTACATCAGAATCATTAACTTTTAAATGTTGATTAAATGCAGCTATTGTTTTTGCAGTTTTTAAAATTGAAATATCACTTCTGTGACCTTCACTACCTAACTCTAATGTTATTCTACCTATTATTTCTAATAAATTGTCACTAATTTCAACATTAGCTAAAATATTCCTTGCTTCAACAATCTTATTTTGAAGTGATTTTTGATCTTTTTCAAAGTTCTGCTTAAATAAAATAGGATCTTTTTCAAATTCTTCCCTTCTTTTCATTATAAGAATTCTATCTTCTAAATCCAAAATAGCTTTCACTTCAATTTCCAAACCAATCCTATCTGATAGCTGTCCTCGAAGTTCCCCTTCCTCTGGATTCATGGTTCCAACTAAAATAAATTCAGAGGGATGAGAAATAGAAATCCCCTCTCTTTCTATAATGTTAACACCATATGCTGCAGCATCCAATAAAACATCCACAAGATTATCATCAAGTAGGTTAATCTCATCAATGTATAGTATGTTACGATTAGCTTGAGCTAAAATACCAGGCTCTAAAGCTTTAATACCATGATGCAAAGCTTTTTCAATATCAAGAGAACCAAGCACCCTATCTTCAGTTGCACCTAAAGGTAATTCAACAACTTTCATAGGTTTTTCAACCAATGATACATCATCACTAGCTAATTTACCATTAGCTTTGAAAAGCTCAAATTCCTTATAGCTATTTTCATCACAATTAAATGCACAGTTTTCTACAACTTCTATTTTAGGTAAAAGATCAGCTAATGCTCTTACAGCTGTTGTTTTACCTGTACCTCGATCTCCTTTTATTAATACTCCACCAATTGATGGGTTAATAGAATTTAAAATAAGAGCTTTCTTAATTTTCTCTTGACCAACAATAGCTGTAAAAGGAAAAACATTTTTTTTCAAAGAATCTCACCACCAAACTTAAAATTAATTAAAACAATAACAATCTCAAATAATAACAAAACAATGTTAACCTAATAAAAAAATAGTAAATAAGAATTAGCTATTATTATTAGTAAAAAAATATGATTTTAAATATAATCATTGTAAAACATTTATATTTTATATTCATTAAAGTTTTTTCATTGAAATATTTATATCATTATTTTAATAAATTTTTTCATAAAAATTCTTTTTATTTATTATTTAATTAAAAATTTATTTATTCTAAAACATTCATATTTTTAAAGATTTTTTTTAAAAAATAAATATTAATAACAATGTGTCCGATAATTGGAAAAAGTTGAAGGTAAGTGATATGTTATTTTCTATATTTAGAGTTAATTACCTTGTTGTTTTATAAAAGTACATTGAGTATATCCTTTTAAACTCAAAATCCTAAAAATTATATATTCAATCTGATAATAATAAAAATCCCACAGCGTGAATTAGCTAAAAATTTTCTTTGAAGAAAATTCTCCAAATTAAAATTCAAGGATTTTACCAGCGAATTTTAAAAGTTGATAAATGTCTTAAATAAAATTACTCAAATCAAGTTTCATGGATTTTATTAGGGAATTTTGAAAATTAAGGTTAAAATCATTTGTATTTTTAGAAAGCCAATGTTTTATTACCTCTAAACATGCTAAAATATTTAAATTCATTCATTTA
>WRMT01000278.1 GCA_009777005.1 Methanobrevibacter sp.
GCAGAATTTTAGACAATGCCTTATTAAACTTGTTTATTAAATAATATCATATTATTCTCTATTAAAGAATTAATATAAAGCTTTATTTAATTTAAAATATTAAAAAACTAGATTATGGGATACTTAATTTTTATATTTTTTTTTGTTTAGGTGTTTGAAGTTTTTTTAAGAAATATTTTGCACATGTTTTTTTGTTTTTGTCAATAGAAGATTTATTTAACATATTATTTTTACAATCCTTGATATTATGCTAGAAGAGAAAGAAAATAATAAAACTCAGATTAGAGTATTTATTGAAACATTTGGATGTACATTTAACAAAGCTGATTCACAGATAATGGCTGGAAATTTATTAAAAAATAATATTCAACTAGTTGATTCTATTGAAAAAGCGGACGTAGCTATTGTAAATACTTGTTATGTTAAACAACCAACTGAAAGTAAAATTATAAACAGAATACAGAATATAAAGTCTGAATTTCCTGATAAAAAGGTGATTGTTAGTGGATGTATGGTGGAAATAGATCCAAAAAAGCTTGATAAAATAGGTCCTGACTGTAGTTGGATAGGACCACATAAGCTTAATAAAACGACAGATGTTGTAAAATCATCTTTTAAAGGAGAAATAGTTAGAGAATGTGGATTTTCTAATGATACAAAGGTTGGAATTCCTAAGCTACGTTTTGATTATTATATTCATATTATTCAAATATGTGAAGGATGTTTAGGATCATGTAGCTATTGCTGTACTCGTTTTGCAAGAGGTATGCTAAATAGCTATTCAATAAAAGAAATAAAAAAAGAAGCAAAAGAAGCTATAGCTGATGGTTGTGTGGAAATTCAATTAACTGCTCAAGACACAGCTGCATTTGGTAAAGATACTAATGAAAAATTATCTAAGCTTGTTGAGGAAATAGCTACTATTCCTGGGGATTTTAGGGTTCGTGTTGGAATGATGCATCCTAAAAGTATTGGAAATGACCTTGATGATTTGATTCAAGCTTTTAAACTTCTTAATGTTTATAAATTTCTTCATTTACCTATTCAAAGTGGAAGTAACAAGATTTTGCATGATATGCGACGTGATCATTTAGTTGGAGAGTATAAAGATATTGTTAAGAAGTTTAAGGATGAAATCCCAGAGTTGACAATAGCTACTGATATTATAGTAGGATATCCAACAGAAACCGAAGAAGATTTTAATAAAACTTCAGAATTTTTAAAAGAACTTAAACCAGGATTAATACATTTATCTAAATATAAACATAGAGAGGGAGCTTTATCATCAGTACTTGATGAAATTCCATATGATGTTATGAAAAGACGATCTAAGTATTTAACTGATATTAAATCACAGATAACTGAGGATGAAAATAAACAGCTATTTGGAACTGTTCAAAAAGTGTTAGTTGTTGAGAAAGGAAATAAAGGAGGATATATAGCTAAGACTGATTCTTATATTCCAGTGATTGTTGATGATGTTGATATTGGGTCTTTTGTCGATGTTGAAATTACTGAAACTACGGGTACTTATTTAAGAGGAAAAAAAGTATAATAAAGTTTTCAGTTTAAATGGATTTTTTTTTAAGAAAAAAATTCTTAAAAGAAGAATGTAGGAAATTTTTATCATTAATTTTATACTTTTATTTGTCTTCTTTTTTTTTAAATAATTTTTTACTCTAAAAAAAGAGTAATTATTTATAAAAGAACACTCTAAAAATAGAGTAAAGGTGAATTTTCATGGAATCTGATAGAGAGTTATTATTATCTTACATCATGACAAGACTACGTGAAGGACCATTATTAGCTAAAAAAAATATTCATAGTCGAGGAGAAAAATTTAGATATAGAAATGTATTTATAAAATTAAAAGAGCATATTGATAATTTTTTAAATGGATATGTCGAAAATAGGTTTATCACAATGGCTGGTCTAAGAGGAGTAGGAAAAAGTACTTTGATTTTTCAGTTATATGATTATTTATTAAAGCAAAAAAGAATTGATAGAAATAGGATTTTGTACATCTCCACAGATCAACTTAATGAAATTTTAGGTGAAAGTATATATGATACTATAGATGTTTTTATAAGTGAAATACACAAAAAATCACCTATTACATTAGATAAAGAGATATTTATTTTTGTTGATGAAGCTCAACATGATGAAAAGTGGTCCACAACAGGAAAAATTTTATATGATCAAAGTAAAAAAATTTTCATGATTTTCACGGGCTCTTCAGCATTAAATTTAGAAATCAGTGTAGATGCTATTAGAAGAGGAAAAAAAGAATCTATTTTTCCACTGAACTTTCAGGAGTATTTACTTTTAAAACATGGGATAAATTCTCCTAAAGAAACGTCTACTACAATAAAAGAGATTATATTAACTGGGAACACATATGAAGCATCAAAAAAAGAAATACAAATCATTGACAATTTATCCAATTTAAAAACCCCTCCAAAAAAAGAATGGGAGAATTATTTATGTTATGGTGGATTCCCAATGAGCATCAACTTAAACGAATTGGATATTCATGAAAGAACATATAGTATGATAGAAAGGCTTATTGAAAAAGATGTTTTTCATTATCAATCATTTAGAAAGGATACAAAAAGCACTATTTTTAAAATAATCACATTTTTATCTCTTCAAAAACCAGGTGAACTTTCAGAAGGAAAGTTAGCATCAAAATTAGCTGTTTCTTCATCAGTAATACATAATTTATTAAATATTTTAGAAAAAACTCATCTAATTTTCCATGTTAATCCATATGGAGTTGCTGGAAAAACTATTAGAAAACCCTGGAAATATTATTTTTTATCACCCTCTATAAAAGCAAGTATCAATTTCGCTTTAGGAAGATATGCCCCAGAAAATAGAGAATTTTTAGGAATTTTAGCTGAAAATTTAGTTGTTTCTTACTTTTTTAAAATGAAAGAAACTACTAATAGACCTGCTGGTATTTTTTATCCTCCAGAAACAAAAAGTGTTGACTTTCTCTTAAGCAAAATTGATGGCGAAATAGTTCCAGTTGAAGTAGGAATTGGAAGAAAAGGCAAAAAACAAGTGAAAAATGCAATTAATAGCTATAATTCAAGCTATGGAATCATAATCTCAAACAAAACAGAACTAATCAAAAAAGAAAATGATGTGATTCATATACCTTTAACAACTTTCTCATTTATTGATTAAGATTAAGATAATTGATTGATTTTTTTTTTTTTATAATTTTGAAAGAAAATATTTTAATTAATAATTAGGATAATATTAATTTATTTTTAAAAAATCATTTTTTACTTCTTTTAATTTATAAAATAATAATGGATATTTTCATGATTAATAAAATATTAATTTTAATCCTTTAAACTATTAAAATAAATTAATATGTGCGACAGGATAGGGTCTCCGTTCTTCGATAATCAGTGAGATAATTGTTATGATTATTTCAATCCCAGTTGTGTGGGATTTTTTCCCCAGAAACTCTTAACTGAGTAATTGGTTAGGAGGTTGCATGATGGAAATGTCTAATTGATTATGTAGTATCCATATAATCAAGGGCTAGAGAAAGAACAACATGGCTAATGATAAGTGAACGAGTATAAGCATCGTTATTATTAGCAGTAGGTGGGATACACAAGCTATATGCTACTACTGTATTGCAAATAGGAAATAGATACTATATTTATATCTAATTGCTCACAACCCATATATTTGTCGGTGTATTGCTCGAGCCTAAATTGATTCGTAATCTGATAGGAGATTAACCTGATAAGCCCAATGAAGTCCTAAAAAAAAACCTTTT
>WRMT01000279.1 GCA_009777005.1 Methanobrevibacter sp.
TTTAAAAAAATTTTAAAAAAATTTTTTTTTTTTTTTTATTTTTTAATTTAAATTTTTTTTTTTAAAAAACCCCCCCCCCCCCCCTTGAGTTTTTAATTTAAATAGTATTCAACAATAATATTTAAATATAAGTGATTTAAAACTATTATTCAAGGTAAATATATTCAATTATTTTCTATTAGTAAGTAATTGATTATGTATTACCTAAAAAAAAATGAGTAATCATTTATTAATAAGGAGGGAAAAAAATAATGAATTCAAAAAGAATTTTAACATTAACAATACTGCTTATAAGCGTTTTATTGTTTTCTATGCTAACAGTAACAGCAACTGTAGTTAGTAAACAATAAACAAACACAGCAAATGAGGATATTATTCAGATTGAAGCTAAATATAAAACAGTTTCAAAATATAAAATAACTTTTAATACCAATGGAGGTAAAATTGGCACAAAAACAAAAGTAGCAAAAAATATCAACAAGGGAGCTAAGATAAAAAAGTTTCCAGCTACACCTAAAAGAACTGGTTATACATTTAAAGGATGGTACACCAAGAAAAGTGGTGGAACAAAAATAAGTGTAAATACTAAACCAAAAAAGAGCGTTATTTTATATGCTCAGTGGACGAAAAAATCAAGTGTGAATGATAATTCGTTGATTGGAGGTTGGAGCCGCTCGGATATGTTTTATGATACTTTCAGAGGGACTACATCTCCTAGATATTTTTACTACAATTTCAAGAAAGACGGAACATTTACATTTTTTGAAGGAAGTTCTGTAGCTATGGACTATACCGCAGAACAAGTAAATGGTAAATTCACATCTTCCAAGGAAATTATATTTGAAGGGACTGACTTATAAATATTCTAGCACCACGAAAAAATGGGGAGATATGGTTGTTGAATATTCCTTTTATAAGGAAAATGGACGCACAGTTCTTTTAATACCTAGATTATACGAAAAAGCATATATTGACATAAGCCAAGGTGAGTCATTCAAGAAATAATTAACATTAATTAAACAAAGTTCACTAAATGAACAATTTTTTCTTTTTTTAAATTTTATCCTAATCCCAGTAAAGAAGAGTTAAATTCGAGTTAGAATAGTAAAAACACCTGAAGGAGTGGATTTAGTTAATACATTGTTTGATTTAAGGCAGGGGAAGACTAAAATATGAAACTTATTGATACTTGTTTTTAAAGTTTAATTGGAGGAACCTAATTCTTTTATGAAAATATCATTTAATTATTTAGTGTATTTTTACTATTCCTTCTTTGTTATCGAAATGCTCATCAAAAGATATTATTTCATGTATATTTAATTTTTTCATTACTTCAATATTGATTGCATCAGCTAAGCCAATTTTTGCATTATATTTGATTAATGTTTGCATTGCTTTTTCTGTCAATTCTTCTGTTTCGTAAATAATCGTGAATTCACTTTTAATAAAATTAAATATCTCAGTTATAGCTTTTGTATTTCTATTCAATTTTTTTGTGAGTAAATTTATTGTTTCAATGAGTATAGCATGAGTAATTACAGCTTCTTTAGTTTTAATATTTTTAGATAGCTTAAAAGCCCTGATATGATCCTTTTCATCTTCAACTAAAAAGGAAACTATATAATTACTATCCAACAATATCATTATAATTCTCCATTTCTCATCTTTTTTATATCTTCAACAGCACTGAAAGGTTCACCTGCCTTATATTTCCCGCCTAAATCCCAAAATCCAATTTTTTTAGTGTTTTTTTCTTTTTCATCTACTAACAATTCAATAGCGTCATTTATTAGTTTATTTTCACTGATTCCTTCATTTTTAGCTATTTTTTCTACTTTTTTAAATAAATTATCTTCTATTGAAATAATTGCCATGGAAATTCCTCCTATATTAGTAAGATATAATTATGACATAATTATAATTTTCCTACAAAACTTTTTAATTATAGTCTTAGAAATAAAGTTTTTAAGTGATGAAAATTTTTAAAATCATCATATTCTTTTATTTTAAAAATTATTAATTTTTATTTATATATTCCTTGAACAAAAATAATTGTGCAACAGCCTCATTTTACAAAAATTAATTTAAAACAAAATATTTTGTAATTTTTTTATCTCATTTTAGAAGTTTTTTTATAGAAGTTTATCTCTATTTTGAATTTCTTCAATTTTCATCTTATTTTATAAATAAATCTAAAATAAACACATTAAATGTTAAATAAAAGTTGACATGAAATTAATTGAATATGCTTATGACTTCATGGAAAATAATTTATTAATAGTTGAGGATTATGAATATTACGGTAGTGCCGTGAAAAATATAAAAAAACTCTATCCATCAAGAATTCCTTTTTTTGATTGCTTATATATGGCAGTAATGGAAGATTTAGAAACAACTGAAATATTAAGTTTTGACAAACACTTTGATTTGAATAAAAATATAAAAAGAATATATTAGTTATTTTAATGAAGCTAAATTGTAGCAATCAAAAAAACTGTAATTCATTACAAGTTGAAATTAAGATCTTCCTTACAGTTACTACACTTATTATCTATAATTTTATTCTTATCACTTATATCATACCCATTCCTTTCAATAAGTAGCTCTCCACAATTTGGGCAATAGCTATTTTGATTGGCTTGGACATTTCCTAAATAAACATACTTTAAACCCGCTTCAATAGCTATTTCTTTAGCTCTTTTTAATGTTTCAATACTTGTAGGTGAAACATCTCTCATTTTATAATATGGGAAAAATCTTGAAAAGTGAAGTGGAACTTCATCTCCTAGTTCAGTAGCTATAAATTCTACAAGGTCTTTAATTAATTTTTGAGAATCATTAAAGCCATCAATGAGCAAATTTGTTATTTCTAAATGTTTATTATTTTTATAAATCTTTTTTAAATTATTTAAAATAGGTTCTAAAGTGGCTTGACAAATATTTTTGTAAAAATCATTATCCATTGATTTTAAATCAATATTAAATCCATCAATATGAGGTAACAGCAAGTTTAAAGCTTCATCACTCATATAGCCATTGCTAATAAAAATATTTTTAAGACCTTTTTCATGTGAAAGTATAGCTGTTTGGAGAACATATTCTAAGTATATTGTAGGTTCATTATAGGTCCAAGCAATTGACTTACAACCCTTTTCCAAAGCATTTTTAACAGCTATTTCTGGAAGAATTTCAATAGCTTCACATTTATTGGAAGAACTTTGAGAGATGATATAGTTCTGACAATTCAAACATCCCATATTACACCTAAAACCTCCTAATGAGTAGGTTAGAGAAGTAGGTAAGAAGTGATATAATGGTTTTTTTTCAATTGGATCTACATTAGCTGATGATAATAATGCAAAATTGTAGCTATAAAGAGTTCCTCCTTTATTTTTCCTTGTTTGGCAGAAACCATGTTTATTATCCTTTATCAAACAATAATGATTGCAAACATTACAGTGAACTTTTTCATCATCTAATTTATCATATAAAACAGATTCAATCCTCATATCATTCCTTCTTAATTTATTTTTTTTATAATGATAATAAAATTCTTAAAAATAATAAAACAATTCATTATTTTTACTTTTAAAAAATTTGAAAATTTTAAATAGAATGAATAAATATTAAAAATATTTTTTTAATTTTTAAAAAAATTTGAAAATTCTAAATAAATAAATACTAAAAAATATCTTACAGGATGGGAAATAATTTTTTGGTTTTTTGTGTGAATGTTTTTTATGCACATGCGAGATTTTTTGTTGAATTTTTTGGAATTTGGTTTTG
>WRMT01000280.1 GCA_009777005.1 Methanobrevibacter sp.
AATATCTTATATTATTTTATTATTCTCTTTTTAAAGAGAACTTATGAATATCTTATATTATTTTATTATTTTCTATTTAAAGAACTTATGAATATTGATCTTACTTAAATATTGAAAAACTGACTTATGAGGCTCTCTCGAAATTTTTTTTTATAATTTGAGAGTGCTGCACTATTATTTTTGTTCAGCTATTCTATAAACTAAATGAATATTGTTTAAAACAGTTTAATATGTTGGATTTTGTTTAATAATAATTTATAATTTTTTTTATTTTGTTCATCAAAATAAAATTGCACAACAACCTCAACTTATGAATTTTTCATTTACAGTGTAGATATATTTAGTTAAAAAATTTGCAGAAGATACTATGAGTAATTACTTAAAAAACCTATTGGAAGAGTATTTATCCAAGCAAAAAATTAATATAGACTCTAAAAATAATTCAATTATATTTAACATTGAAAAAAGTCTTCCTTTTTTTCAAAATAATCTAATCATCAAACATAGAGGAAGTGGAAAAAGACTTTCAAAAAAAATTAAAAATAAAAAAGTGGAATTACACAGCGATGAACTAGTAAATCTTTTAAAAATGGCTAATATGGGGGAAATAGACTATTTAGTAAAAAATTTCAAGAAAAAAGAAGTTTTTGATATATATTTTAAGTGTAGGTTTAAAAATTTTGAATATGTTAATAGAATCCCTTCTCCCATTATAAACAAAACTATTTCTATTGTAAATGAAAAAAATAAAGCTATTTTAATTGCATACACAACTAATGGGTTTTATCTTTCATTTTTTCTACTAAGATTATTATTTAGTCAAAAAATTGAATATTTGAATAATAGAGATAGTTATTTATCACTTGGAGGAAGTTTAAAACTTTTTGAAATTTTTGAGTTTGATGAGATAGAAATATGTGCAAAAAATATAAAAACTCGTGAAAAAAGGTTTTTTAAATGTAGCTATAATAAAAATCAAGAAAAAGTTCATTTTAAAGTAAAAATAGATTTTAAAATTATTGAAAAGGATGTGAACTCTTTTTGGAAGCTAAGTATTAGAATAAAAGATAAAGGATTAATTCTAGGCGAATTTTTGCTTCATGGAGATTTATTATATGATAAAGCATCCTATGAAGAAAGGATGTTTTTAGTGAAAACAAGCACTCTACACATAGAAAAAAGTAAAGAAACATCGAAAGTTGTATTATTTTTATATTTATTTAAGAATTTTTTAAGGTTAAGAGTTAGTACTGAAACAAAATGATAAAACTGTTTAATAAATCCAAAATAAGACTTTATTTGAAAAATACTCAAAAGCTGGATTTAGATGAAAAAATCTTTTGAAATATTCCATGGAAAACTTATTCAAAGTTAAATTGTATTCATGAAAAATGTTAGAAATTAAAAAGACTTTCAGAACCAATTTTTCAAGTGAAAATGATTTGATTTTTTTAATTGAGGATGGTTTGGTTTTTCAGGTGTAGATGGTTTGATTTTTTTAATTGAGGATGGTTTGGTTTTTCAGGTGTAGATGGTTTGATTTTTTTAATTGAGGATGGCTTGGTTTTTCAGGTGTAGCTGATTTGATTAATGGTGTGAAAAATATCTCAAAAATAAATAAGAATTTGAAAGTTATTTGGCAAATTTTTTTAATACATTTTGTGATTTCTGCAAGTGAAAATCCTTTAAAAAAACTTATAAAATGTGTCTTTGGTGAAAAATGACTCAAAACTATGAATTCAATGTTAGTGCAATTGTGTTAGTATATAACGGTGAAAAATACTTAAAAGTTTGTATAGACTCTTTAATAAATCAAACTTTAGATAATATTGAAATTATACTCGTTAATGATGCTAGTACTGATGATAGTCTAAGTATATGCAAAGAATTTGAGAAAAAATATAAAAATGTTAAAATAATTGATAAAAAAACAAATAAAGGTCTTGCTGATTCAGGAAATCTGGGGATAGCTAATTCAAAAGGAGAATATATTACATTAGTAGATAATGATGATTATATTCCACCTGATGCTTATGAAAAATTATATAAAAAAGCCAAAAGCACAGAATCCGATATTGTAGTAGGTAAAGCAAATAGAATATATGGAAAATTTCAGGTAGAAATGTCCAACAGAGAAAGAAGTGTTTGGGATAAAGAACAGATTATTACAGACTATGATGATTTTCCTTGTTTGTTTTATGATACTTTTTATTGGAATAAATTGTTTAAAAGGTCTATAATAATTGAAAATAATATTAAACTTCCTAAAGGGAAAATATACGCCGATAGATTATTCACCCATAAAGTATATGCATATTCTAAAAAAGTAGCTATAATTCCAGATGTAGTTTATATGTGGAGACAAAGGAATAAAGGGAAAGACACATCATTGTCACAGAGAAAATATGAAATCAACAATTTAAATGATCGTTTAAACTCTCTTGAATATGATTTAAGTTTTTTCACTGAAAATTTGATTTTGGAATACTCGAAAATGATAATGTGGAGAGTTTTAATCCCTATAAATGGAATTATATTTGATGAAAAATTCAAAAACTTGTTTTTAAAAAGATCAAAAAATATATTTGAAAAGATAAATAATATTTATGAAAGTAAATGGAAAATTGAAGAAAAATTATATGTTTATCTTATTTTAAATAATCTTAAGGAAGAACTAATTCAAATATTACAGTTTCAAGAGCCATTGAAAGGTTATTTAGTTGAAGGGAATAAAGATAGTTTTTATAAATTAAATTATTTTAAAAACAAGAATATTAATGTCCCTGAGAACATATTCAAAACTAATGTTTTAGAAAGAAAATTTATTTCTATTGAAAAAATAGAAGTAACAGAAAAGAAAATATTTTTTAGAAATCTTAAAATTCCTAATAGCTTTTTTATAAAAAAAGCAAGTGTTTTGTTAATAAAAAAAACTTATATTCATGAAACACTAACAGACAATGAATTAGAGTTTAAATTTAAGAAAGATAAAAATAATTCTTTCAATGTATTTATCCCCACAGATCAGCTAGATTCTTTCATTAAATATGATGTATATATTAAGTTTGAAGATTCAAAAAAAATTGATAAATTTCGCCTCAACGAAAATAATTTTGAAAATATCCAAAATGATAGTACCAATATAGAATGTCTTTTTTCAAAAAATTCAAATTTAGGCATTAAAACTATGAAACCTCAAAAAAATATTAATATTGAACTTTTTGATGATAAATTAAGGCTTTATAAAACAAACAAAAAAATAAGCTCTAAAATAAGAATGTTCCTAAAAAATTTGAATACTAAAGAAAAAACTTATTTTGATAAGGTAGATGGAGGTTTCGAATTGGATTTTCAATATTTTTTAGATGAAAATTCTGTATACGGCTTTTACATTGAATCATTTAAAAAAAAATTTAGAATAAGTCTTGAATTCTTATTAAAATATGATAAAAAAGAAATTGAGTACAAAAAACAAATTGTAAAAGTTTATGATAATAATAAAAATCCCTTATTAAAGTCAATGAAAAAGTAATATTTGATTAAACCTCCTTTATTTAATATTGAAAAAATATATTATAGTTCAAGGAATAATTTTTTGCAGAATATATTTCGATTTTTTGAGATATATTTTGATAAAATTTATTAAATTTAAGTCTATTATAAAAATATATTTATTTAAATAAATGATTAT
>WRMT01000281.1 GCA_009777005.1 Methanobrevibacter sp.
ATTTATTAATATATTAATATACTTTTTAAAATATCTATTAAAATATTCATAATATTTAATATTATCTATAAAATGAAATAAATATTTTAATTATTAATTAAATAAAAATTATTCACTAATTATTAAAATTAGCTATTAATATTTCATGAAAATTAAATATAGGAATTAAAACCATAAAAATAAAAATCCAAAATCTTCAAGATTAATATAAAATATTAAAAGAAAAAAAATTCTTTAAACAGACTTAAAACAGGAATACATTTATTTTTTTAGGATATAAAATTAGTTATTGTTTTTTTATAGAAAAAAGAGAAATTAATATATCACTTGTAAAAAAAAAAAAAAAAAGTTATTTGAAATTAAAAATTTTTTTTTTGAAAATTTACTGAATTTTCTTGTTAAATATTTAATTAGTTATCAAACGCTCTTTGTGAAGTTTAAATACTCATAATAAACTAAAGTATCATAATTAAGTTTAACTTTTAAAGTAGAGTAGTGAAATAAAAAAATATAAAATTAAATAAAGTTGGTTAATATGGGTCAAAAGGTAGATTTAAAGGAAATTAAAGGAGTAGGGGAAAAATTATCTCAAAAAATACTTAAATCTGTTGGAGGGGAAAATAACTTAGAGAAAATAGTGAATGAATTAGATTTAGAAAAGTTATACTCAATAGACGGGATAAGTCAAAGAAAAGCTATTGAAATAATGAATCAACTACTTGGAAACCCCGCTCAAAAATTTTTAAAAAGTGAAAGAGCTATTCAACTATTTGAAGAAATAATTCAGAAAATAATAGATTATTCAAATACAAAGTATTCAGAAAACAGGATTTTACTTTTATATCCTTCAAAAGATAAAGTAGCTATTGAAAAACAAGTGAAATTTATAATGAAAGCAAAAGAAAAAGTTTCTAAACTACCAATCATTAAATTGAGAGGTTTAATGAAAAATTTAGATGAACCCATAGAAACAAAGCCTAAATATGATCCAAGTAAAGCTATTCTTGTTGAAAGCCAAGAAGATAATGATTATTTAATAGAACTTGGATTAAACCAATATTATCCAATAATAATTGCTTCAGAATCACCAACAATAAAAGAAGAAATAAGAAGCTATGAACTAATATATTACATTTATACCGAAGGATTTCTAGATTTTGGTGAGATGAATAATTTAATAATGATAAATAAAGAAGTTCCTGACTATGAAATAGTTCCTGAAGTAATATTAGATTATTTTATTGTAAATCAAGAGTTATTTAAAAAGGTTGCTGAAATTAGAAAAATATTAAATAAAAAATCAAGTTTAAATGAAATTTCAGCTATTTTAGAAGAAATAAACTATTATAAAGAAAATAAAGTTGATTTAGAAGAACTTGTAAATTCTGTTAAAACAGAGGCAGATGCTGAAATCAAAATAGCTATAAAAAATATTGATTTCGAAGGAGATGAAGTACTTGACCTTTTAAATAATAACTTGCCTCCAAAAATAGAGAAAATATTTGATGATATTATTCTTAAATCAAAAGAAAAAATAAAGGAAAAAAGTGGAATAGACTTTGATCCATTTTTAAAAAAATATCCTCTTGAAATTGATGAAAAAGAAATTGAACGAATTGGAAGATTAGAGAATTCGAAAGAAGAAAACGACTTATTTGACAAAAAAATCACAGCAGCTAAACATTTAGCAAGTATTAAAAAATTAGTCAAAGAAGAAGTTCGGGAAACATTAGAATTTGATTATGAATTTAGTTTAGGGAGTTTTGCATATGAATATGATTTAAATCCTCCAAAAATATCAAATAATTTTAAAATAGAAGGAGCATTGCACTTAGAACTCGGACTTGAAAAAGGAGAAAATATTCAAAAAGTTGATTATGAGCTTGGCAATCCTGATAACGTTGCACTACTTACAGGAGCAAATAGTGGAGGAAAAACAACTTTGCTAGAAACAATAGGTCAAATATCAATAATGGCACAAATGGGACTTCCAGTTTGTGCAAATTATGCCGAAGTTAAGCTATTAGATGAAATATATCATTTTTCAAAGAAGAGATCTTTAGATGCTGGAGCACTTGAATCCTTCTTAAATATATTTATGCCAATAGTTACAACACATAATGAAAAATTAGTACTGTTAGATGAGTTAGAAGGCATTACAGAATTAGAAGCTGCTGTTAAAATTATTTCAAGCTTTATTGAAATGATAAAAGATTCTAACTCATATGGAGTTATAGTAACCCACATGGCAAGTGAATTAATGAAATATGCTAATGTTAGAGTTGATGGGATAGAAGCTAAAGGATTAGATGAAAACTACAATTTAATTGTAGATAGAACTCCAAAAATGAATTGTTTAGCTAGAAGTACACCAGAGCTAATTTTAAAAAGAATATATGAAAATTCCAATGGTAGGTTAAAAGAAGTATATGGAGAAATATTAGAAAAGTTCTAATAAAATTAAAAAATGTAATCTCTCTAAATAGTTGATTTTAACAGCCATATATTAGAATAAATTATTTTTTAATTGTTTTTCCAAATTTATAAATTATAACCCCTGAAATAAATTTTTAGAATATCATTTAAAATTTTATTAATAATCTACTATTATAAATAGATAAAATCAATGATTTAAAAACTAGTATAAAATAAGTTGTTTTAAAAAAAAAGATATTCACTATTTTTAAATTTATAGTAATTAATTAAAATCTTTTCTTTCAGGATTTATATAAAAAAAATAGAAAAATTTATGAAAATAAAGAAGTAATTATTATAATTAATTATTAAAAAAGCAATTAAAAAATAATTCATTAATCAATGAAAATTAATTTTGCCTGTATACTAACTCTCATGGATCACAGGTAGTTTACCCTTTCCTCCCCGAGTAACCCTCGAAACAGGCAGTCTATCCAATGCGGGGTTTCTTCTAATCATAGACAGCTATTACTTTTCTCATAAAAGGACCGTAGGCATTAGTCAAAAAAGATATGACATTGATACTATATGAATTAGATAATATTTAAAGTTAATTTTTAAAAATGAATTAATAATTAGTTGGCAGCAAAATGAAATTCCCATAGACCAAAATCCATAGTACACAAACAAAACGCGATCAGACTTAACTACTGGGATCGAAACGAGACCAGGTATAAACCCCGACGCTATGACCGCCAAACTAAGATAAAATAAACAATGAAAAATGAAAAAGAATATTAAAATAATAAATTAGAATAAATAAATAAACAAGCATGAACATGAAAGGGCTGGCAGCAAAATGAAATTCCCATAGATCAAAATCCATAGTACACAAACAAAACGCGATCAGACTTAACTACTGGGATCGAAACGAGACCAGGTATAAACCCCGACGCTATGACCGCCAAACCCAAATATGATAAATGATAAATTGAAATAAATAAATAATAAAAAAGAATGCCTTATGAATAAACAATACAAAACTATACACTTTCACCCTAAACTGAATACACCAAACCAAAACACGGAAAACAAAACACACAGAACACAAAAAATACTAAAAAGACAGAAAACAAAGCAAGCGAACAATTGGGAGCAGCGGACTAAACAACTCGGAAAAAACCTCGAAGCTTACATCCCTACCCCATCAAACAAGTCTTCTACTCACGTTCTAAAGCAGTCTATT
>WRMT01000282.1 GCA_009777005.1 Methanobrevibacter sp.
ATAATAATAATTATAATTATATTAATAATGCTATTTTTTTTTTAAAATAATATTAATGATAGTTTTTTGGATGGTATTCTTTGTTGTTTTTTTGATAATATTATTTTTTTAAATGATATTATTTGTGGTTTTTTGGGGATGGGTTTTTTGTTGTTTTTTTTGATAATATTATTTTTTTAAATGATATTATTTGTGGTTTTTTGGGGATGGGTTTTTTGTTGTTTTTTTTGATAATATTATTTTTTTAAATAATATTAATGATAGTTATTTAGATTGTAATTCTAAACTTTTTTTAATAATAATTTTAATTCTTATTTAAATAATAATTATAATAATTCTATGGATGAGTAATACATTTTATTTAGAAATATATAAAGCTTCTGAAAAAATGTATAAATGAAAATTTTTTTTATCTAATAGAAAAACATTGTTATAATTTTATTAATAATTCTAAATATCCTTTTGTTATTTTTCATCATGAAAACTAATGGGGAAAAACTCTTTTTAACATAAATTATTATTTCATTGCCTTAGATATCTATTTTTATATTAAATATTCTCTTTAATTTTTTCTATTGTATACTTTTTATATCATAATAAATTATATTATTGAGTATTACTATTAAAATATTATTTTTAATTTTTTTTTCTATTGTAAAAAATATACATTGTTGAATAAATAAGTTAATTAAATAAATAAATAGCTAATTATATTTACAAGTAATTAAAACTAGTAAATAGCTAAATTAAAATTTAATTATATAAAGAAAAAATATTTATATTAATTCCTAACTCATTTTCAAAAAATCTATAAGAATATAATCATTAATATTGAAATAGCTAATGAAATAAAAAATATTATAGTTCCTTTTATTAAAACAGCTGTTCCTTTAGGGTTTATTGCAAAAACTAATCCATATGATAATATTAAGGAAGAAAGGATTTTTACAAGTCCCTGAATTCCCACTGAAATATTAGCTACTAAATAAGTGATAAAAGATATTAAATATGAAATACTCACAACTAAAAGTATTAAAAAGAAAGTATGATTAAAAATACTTTTTATTTTCGCCCCAGGTGGTTTTTTTGGCGGCTTTGGCGGTTTTGGGTTTAAAATTCCAGAATTTGACTTAATATTAGAACTTCCATTATTTTTTAATTTAAATGAAGGTGTTTTTGAATTATTTTCAACGGATGAAAAACTTTTTTTAGTACTACTAAGATGCTGTACTTTGTTTTCAATTTGTTGATTATAATATTGACTTTTTAAATCTGGTATATTTTTTGAATCTACTCTATAATAATCATTATAATCATTAAAATCATTATAATTATTTTCTTCATTATTTCCATTGTCAGAATATGTATGTTCATCATAGAGATACGCATGTTTTTTTGAGAATTTTTTAGCCAATATTAATAATTTATCTCTATTGAGCAACTTAATTTTTTTTTCAGAAGCATACTTTTCTGCTTGGGGGGAAAAATGTGAACTGCATGCAATAACCACATTGGAAGGTTTTAAAACCCTTCTAACCATTTCCATTTCTTTTACCATGTCAAGTCCAACTTCCGATTTTTCATCATTGTTTTTACATGCAATAGCTATGGTAAAATCTCCGATTATAGTGGGAAATTCGGCATAAATGTCAATGATATGTTTAAAAGATTTAAAATCTCTATCAACTTTAAAACCTGATTCCTCTAAGATTGTAACAATGAAATTTATAAATTGGGATTTTTCCACATTTTCACCTTTCTTGGAATAGGATAAAGATATTTCAATTTAAATTTTTTAGAGATTCATGTATTCTTCACAGATTTCATTATTTATCAATATTTTGATTAATATTTAGTTTTTCATCATCACTATATAGATGTCGTAACATACTTCTATTTTGATGAACAAAATTAAAAGATTTAAATTTATATTTAAACAAAATTAGATTATCCAATTTTTTTTTAAAAAATTTTTAATCATTATTTATATATAGCTGAACAAAAAAATAATTGTGCAACATCTTCATATAATAATTTTATTATTTTAACTTATTATTATGTTTTTTTTATAATATAAACTATGCCAATGCTTCACTTCAAAAAATATTTAATGTAATATTTTTTTCTTAATTATCCTATTTTTTTCTTAATTAAGATATATTTTTCTTAATTTTAATATTTATTTTTTATTTATTATATTTTTTTCTTATTTATACTGTATTTTTCTTAATTAGAATATATTTTTCTCATTGGATTTGTTTTTTTGATAAAAAAGTTGATTTGGATAAAATTTTGGCATGTAATATATACAAAAATATTTTATTAACTTATGTTTTATTTAATTATATGAAAATATTAATAAGTAATGATGATGGAGTAAACTCTTCTGGAATTTTAGCTAGTAAAAGAGCAGTTGAAAAATTAGGGGAAATTGTTATTGCGGCTCCATCTTCTCAACAAAGTGGAATTGGCAGAGCATTGACTCTTTTTGAACCACTTAGAATTAATTCTGTTGATTTAAGTGATGGTAGTCAGGGATTTTCAGTTTCAGGAACACCAACCGATGCTGTGGTATTGGCAATCTTTCACTTAATGGATGAAAAGCCAGATCTTCTTATTTCAGGAATCAATATTGGTGAAAACATAGGAAAAGGAGAACTCACAACTTCGGGAACTATTGGAGCAGCTATGGAAGCAGCGTCTTTTGGTATTCCTTCAATAGCTATTTCCCAACAAGTTTTAAGAGGAGATATAAAATTTGAAGAAGGTCATATTGAGCTTGATTATTCATTATCAGAAAAAATACTTTATAAATTAGCAAAAAAAGTTTTAAAAAATGGATTACCTGATGGAATTGATTTATTAAACCTTAATATTCCATCAAATCCTGATAATGAAGATGTTTCTATTACAAAACTTGGAGAACGTATGTATACTCCTCATATTGAGACGAAATTTGATCCAAGAGGAAAACCTTATTATTGGATTGATGGGTTACCCTATGAAGATTATGAAGAAGGAACTGATGGCTATGCATTAAAAATAGAAAAACGCCCTAGTTTAACTCCTTTGTCATTGGATTTAACTTCAAATCTAGATTTAATTAAGAATTGGGACTTTAAATAATTAATGATTATTTAAATTAATAAATATTATTATTTAGCTATTTTAGTTTAAGATCTTTGAGTATTCTGTCTCTTTCTTTCTTAAGTTCTTTTAGAAGCTTTTCATCACAAAATTTTCCTTTTTCTAAATGAGCAATCGTAATTGTAATAGCTTCTAAATTGCTTTCAATTTGATTTATTGGCATAAACCTTCTCCACTTTTGCTTTTTTTATTTTAATTTTTAGTGTATGTCCCTAATTAAAAGTTTTAAAAAATTAATAAAATTATTTTCATTAAACAATCTTTAAATTGATATTAAATATTAATGTTTATTAATTTTATCTTATTTGAATAAATTTAGTTTTTCAAGTTGGAAAATCTTTGATTTTTTTTTACTTTTTGATTAATTTTAGTTTTTCAAGTTGGAAAATCTTTGATTTTATTAATTTTTTGAAAATTTTCTTTTATTTTTTTTAAAAATGATATTAATTAAAGACATAATTTATATTTTAAATAATTAATTTCCTAAAATTTAATTAAATTATATA
>WRMT01000283.1 GCA_009777005.1 Methanobrevibacter sp.
TAAATAAATTATATAAAGATTATCTTATTAAAAAAATTGATAAAATTTTAACAAAACATTAATTACAATTTTTTCTTTCAAGAATATAATAAACAATATTTTAACAAAATTATAAATATCTTCTTGTTTGTTTTTTATAATTTAGATATTCTTCTTTGTAAATTTTTTCAAGGTGTTTTTCTTCATTTAAAATTTGTTTATGAGATCCAACAACGAATATTAATGTCATTAATATAAATATTGGTGTTGGATAAATTAATGTGATTCCAATGAAGTAAATATCCATGAATAAAAATATAGGGTTACGTGAATACTTGAATACTCCAGCAGTAACTAATTTTCCCTGATTATTATTATCAATTCCAACTCTCCAGGAATTTCCAAACGATATTAAAGCACTTAAGAAAATAGCTAATCCCATATAACACAATATCACTCCAATATAAGATAAATAGCTATTTTTTATAATTAAATCAAATATAATTGGAATTTCAATATTAAAAACTTTTAATAAAATTAAAATAGCCCATAATATTAAAAAAGGTAGTGTTAAATTTTCTAACAAATTATTTATTTTATTTGAGACTCCACCTAAAACAATTACTTTAATTCCATTTCTTGCTAGAGATATTGTTCTTCCTATAAATAGTGTGTAAAAAATTATGAGACTGACTATTACTAAAATATTTATCATAATCTCACCTCCCTATTCTTAAAGCATTAGCTACTACTAATAAGGTCAATCCCATATCTCCAATTAAAACAGCTTCCCATAATGTAACATATCCTAAGACTGCTAGAATAGCTAATAATCCTTTAACACTTAAAGTCACAATAATATTTTGCTTAACAATCCCCATGGTTTTTTTAGCTAAATTTATAAGGAAGGGTACCAATGATATATCATCTTGCATAAGAACAATATCTGCAGTTTCAATAGCTACATCTGCACCATTCATTCCCATAGCTATACCTACATTAGCCCTTGCAAGAGATGGAGTATCATTTACACCATCTCCAACCATAGCTATATCTTTATTCTCTTTAAGAAGTGTTTCTACCTTTTTAACTTTATCTTCAGGTAATAAATTTGGATAATAATTATCTAATCCTAATTTTTCAAAAACATTTTTAGCTGTAGCTGGATTATCACCAGTTAACATAACGGTTTTAATAGATTGTTTTTTAAGTTTTTTAATGGTGTTAAATGCATTTTCACGTATTTTATCAGTTAAACTAATAAAACCTAAGATAGAGTCATTAGTTCCAATTATAATCCTTGTTTTTCCAAAATTTTCTTTTTTATCTAAATTATCAATATCTTTATTTAATTTTTGAGAAAAATCAAACATGTCCTTTTTCCCAATATAATATGTTTTGCCACTGATTTTCCCTTTTAATCCTTTTCCAGCTATAGATTCAAATTCATGAACTTTTTTCAACGGTATTTTGTGATTATTTTTATATTCGTTAAAGGCATTAGCTATGGGATGATTTGATTTTTCCTCTAAACTACAAGCTATAGTAATTATTTTTTCTTTTGAAACACCATTTAAAGGAGTTATGTCATTAATTTCTAAATTTCCTTCTGTTAATGTTCCAGTTTTATCGAATAAAACAGCTTTTACTCTGCTTAAACTTTCTATGTATTGTCCTCCTTTAATAATTATTCCCTTTTTACTTCCTGCAGTAATAGCTGAAACTATTGAAATTGGTGTGGAAATAGCTAATGCACATGGACAAGCTATTACAAGCAGTACTAACGATCTATAAGTCCATTCAATTAAAGATTGTCCAAATAGTAAAAATGGGATAATGGCAGTAAATAATGCAAAAATTAGAATTGTTGGAGTGTAATATTTAGCAAATTTATCAATGAATAAGTCGACTTTAGCTTTTTTCTCTTCGGATGCTTTTATTAAATCTATAATTTTTGAAAATAGCGTATCCTCAGATTTTTTTCCTACTTTTATCTCAATATATCCTTCTTCATTTATGGTAGCAGCATATACTTCATCTCCTTTTTTCTTATCAACACCTAAACTTTCTCCTGTAATTGATGATTGATTAACAGAAGTTCTTCCATAAGATACTATTCCATCAACTGGAATTTTATCTCCTGGTTTGACCACTACAATATCTCCAATATTAATATCTTCTACATTTACTTCAATTAACTTCTCATCTTCTTTTTTTAACATGGCTTTATTTGGATTTAAATTTATTAATTTAGCAAGAGATCTCTTTGATCTGTCTAGTGAATAATCTTCAAGATATTCTGCAAAAAAGAACAAAATCATTAAGGAAGCTCCTTCAACTCCATCTCCAAGTAAAAATGCCCCAATAGTAGCTATTGTAACAAGAAATTCAATTTTTATTTTTTTATTTAGAAGAGATTCAACACCTTCCCTTATTATTCCCTGTCCAACTATTATTACTACTATTAAATAGATTATTTGAGATAATAATTCTTCATTGATTAAATTTTCAAAAATACTTAATTCAAATGTTGATATAAAATACCCAAAAATAAAAATTATTAGTCCAATTCCTAAAATAATCAGAGGTTTTTTGGATTTTTTCTCTTCAACTTTTTCTATATTTTCAAAAACTCCTTTTTCACAGCTACAAGTTTTCCCATCATGATCATGGTGATTATTTTTGTAGCTTTCATTACAACTTTTATTATTTTGAGTTTTTTTATCCATGTTCATCAGCTTTTTTAATCATAGGGAGAATTTCCTCGTTTTGTATAGAATAAAAAATTTGCTTATTTTCTTTTCGGAATTTAACAATCCCTTTATTCCTTAATAGTCTCAACTGATGTGAAATAGCTGATTGACTCATATCTAATAATAATGAAAGTTCACAAACACAAAATTCTTGATAATTAAGTGCACATAATATTCTAATTCTGTTATAATCTCCCAATATCTTAAATAAGTTAGCTATTTCATGATATCTTTCATTAGAAGACATTTTATCTGAAACGTCTTGAATGATATCTGCTCTAACACTTTTGATTTCACAAGATGGCTTATACATATGAATATATATTCATATGTTCATATATAAATGTTACTAGTACAGAGTGATAGCTAAAAATTGAAATAAATAGAACTATAATTATATATTCATTAATTCAATTGTTTCAAAAAATATTATTTAATAAAATTTAATTAATTTGAATCTTATTTGCAAAAATCAAGGAATTAAAATATAATATATTTAAATTTATTTTTATTATAAAGTATATATCATTTAAGAAAATAATGTTTAGCTAATGTTTATATTTAAAATTAACAATAATTAATGAGTTAATTAATAAATAAGGAGGTTTAATTATAAAATCAGTTTTTTTAACTTAAAAAAATATTATTTAATAAATTTAATTAAATTATAGATGATTAGCTAATATTTTCCAAAAAATTTTGTTTATTAATTAAATTAGCTACTAATTTTAATGAAAAAGTTTTTTTTAATGAAAAAGTTTGATAATAACATATAGATAATAAATATTTTTTAAAAAATAATAATTAAAAATATAATTAATATTTTCTACAGTTCCTTCTACCCCCTCTCTTTGAAATTTTTTGTTTTTTAAAAAAAAAAGGGTTTCGTGTAGCTTATTAGGATATATCGCAAGAGGC
>WRMT01000284.1 GCA_009777005.1 Methanobrevibacter sp.
AATTTAAAAAAAAAATTTTGAAAATAAAAATTGTTTAAAATTGTTTAAATATAAAATAAATTATATATTTTATTATATTAAAATATTAAAGTTTTTTTTAAATTTTTCTATAAAATACAATTAAATTAACTATTTATTTATTAAATAAAATAATCTAAGTAAATTTGCAAATTATAAACTATATTAAAAAAAAACACTATATATTGCAATTATTATTACTATAACTATTTATATTTAATATTTAACAAATTATGAAATTTATTATAGCTATATGTTGATTAAAATGTTTAAAAGAATTAAAGAAGATATTTTAATGGTTCATCTTAGAGATCCAGCTGCAAAAAGTTCTTTAGAAGTCTTTTTTTGTTATTCTGGATTACATGCTGTATGGTGTCATTTAGTTGCTCATTATTTATGGGATCATAGACATTGTCTTTCGGCAAGAATTTTATCTTCAATAAATAGATTTTTCACTGGTATTGAAATCCATCCCGCTGTTAAAATTGGTCGCAGAGTCTTTATTGATCATGGAATGGCTGTTGTTATCGGTGAAACTTCTGAAATTGGTGATGATGTTCTTTTATACCAAGGAGTAGTACTTGGAGGAACTAGTAGTGTCACAGAAAAAAGACATCCCACAGTAGGAAACGGCGTTGTAATAGGTTCAGGAGCTCTTATCATAGGAAATATTACTCTAGGAAATGGATCAAAGGTAGGTGCTGGATCTGTTGTTTTGAAAAATGTTCCAGTTGGGGCTACTGTTGTTGGAGTTCCTGGAAAAATTGTTCATGAAAAAAGAAAGTGTGCAATAGATTTGGAACATCAAAAACTACCTGATCCAATTGATGAAACATTGCAAAAAATCATGAAAAAACAAGAACATTTAGAAAATGAGATAAATAAACTTAAAGGAAAGTAAAATAAGAGTTTGATGTCTTTATTTCACACGATTCTCATGAGTATAAACATTAAATTTATTTTCTCTTATAAACCCTATCATTGTAATTTTTGCTTCATTAGCTACAGAATACCCAGATAAGGTTGGTGCTGCATTAGAAACTATTATTGGGATTCCAACTCTAGCTATTTTTATTAATACATCTGCTGGCATCCGACCACTGTAAATTATATATGAATCCTTGAAATTTAATTTTTTTCTAGCTGCTGCACCAATAACTTTATCAACAGCTACATGTCTACTTATATCTTCACGGCTAATAAATTCATTATTTTTTTTATTTATTAAACTAGCTATATGAGTTCCTCCAGTTTTTTTCCATATAAATGCATTTTCATTCATTTCTTCCATGTTTTTCAATAAATCTTTTCCATCCAGAGTTAAATCAGAATCTACTTTATTTATCATATCTATTTTACTTCTCCATCCTCCAAAACAATCAGAACCAGCTATAAGTTCTTTTCTAATATAAAAATCTTCTAAATCTATTGTAGCTATTATCTCATTATCTTCTATTTCAAGATTTTCAATATTATCTACACTATTTATCAAATTTTCTCCTAACATGTATCCAATTGCAAAATCTTTTAGAGATTCTGGGCTAATTGAAAAGTTTCTTTTCAATGTATCATTTATAACTAATGTAATTGTTTCATCAGAAACTATTTCTTCTTCTTTTTTTATATAAGTTCCATTTCTCCATATAAAAGCTTCAACTTTATTTGTCATTATCATTTTCCACAACTCTCAAAGTAAAATATCTTATTTTTAAATATTTGTTCTATTATTCTATAACTATTGTTATAATTTATTTTATAAATGTTTTGATTTATTCTTTTGTAGAAAAATTTAAATCCATCTACATTTATAATATATAATAGAAATATAACAATAGTAATAATTTATTTAAAGAGGTTAAAAAAAATGTTAAACATATACAATACTATGAAGAGAGACAAAGAACCAATTAAAAAAGAAAATAACGATAAAAACATTAATCTCTTTGTTTGTGGTCCTACAGTTTATGATGACGCTCACATAGGACACGGACGCACATATATAGCTTTTGATATGATAAAAAGCTATTTAGAATTTATTGGATACTCAGTTTTTTATATAGAAAACATTACAGATATTGACAATAAGATTGTAAATAGAGCTAAGAAGACCAATATTAACAGTGAAGAATTAGCTAATTATTACGAAAATAGATTTAAGGAAGATATGGAAAAAATAAATGTTAATTCAGTTAATCATTATCCTAGAGCTACTTATCATTTAAATGAAGTTTATAATCAAATTCAAATCTTAATTGATAAAGGATATGCATATGAAACAGAAACTGGAGTTTACTTTGAAACTTCTAAATTTAAAGACTTTGGAAAACTTTCTAATAGAAAATTAGACAAATTAAATTCCCACAGAATAGCTATAGATCCAACAAAAAAAGACCCAAAAGATTTTGCACTATGGAAAAAAACATCTGAAATACCATATTATGAGTCAAAATGGAACAAAGGAAGACCTGGTTGGCATATCGAAGATACAGCCATTACTGAAAAATACTTTGGTCCACAATATGACATTCATGGAGGTGGACTCGATTTAATATTTCCTCATCATGATGCAGAAATAGCACAAATGGAAGCTATTTCAGGAAAAAAACCAATGGTAAAATACTGGATGCATACTGGATTTTTAAATGTAGATGGTGTTAAAATGTCAAAATCCCTTGGAAACTTTATAACAATTAGAGAACTACTTAAAAATTGGGATCCAATGGTTTATAGGTTATTTGTATTATCTACACACTATAGGAGTCCAATTGATTTTTCATCAAAGTCACTAGAACAAGCATCTAAAAATTTAAAACGTTTGAAAAAAGCAATTGTTAACTTGAAAAAAACTATCTTATATTTAGAAAAAATTGATTTAAAAGATATAAATTTATATAGTGAAAAATTAAATCAGTTAAATTCAGTTAAAACAGATTTTTTCACACAAATGGATGATGATTTTAACACTCCACGAGCATTAGCTATTGTTCTAAGTTTTACAAAAGTCATAAATAGCTATACTAAAAATATCAATGATAAAAATGTAGATGATAGAAAAATAGATATAAGGGACATGGAATTTCTAAAAAAAGCATTGGATTTTTTAAAAGATTTTGAATATATTTTTAAATTAGATTTATTTGAAGAAAATGAAAAGAATTTCGAGGATAATTCTGCTCAATTATTAGAAATTATTTCTTATACAAGGGAAAAACTTAGAAAAGAGAATAATTATAAATTATCTGATGATATTAGAAATAAATTAAATAAATTAAATATAAATATTGAAGATAAATAGAGATTTTAAAATTTCGTGGTCTTAAAGTATTTAACTAAATTTTTTTATCACTTAGAATACATTCACATCCATTTTGGAAAGAAGGAAAATATTTATAAAAAAATTTAGGTTTTTAAAATATAGAATATATTGTATTGTAAATTTATTAATATAAAAATTTAAATTTTTAATAAAATTTTTAGAAAATAAATATCTCTTTAATATTATTTAAATTCTTTAATATTATTTAAATAATAAATTTAAAAATAATTTTTCTTGGATTTATATATAATCAATTTTAATAAAATTTCTAATAATAATAAAAAAAAACCTGAATTTATATATAAACAATTTTA
>WRMT01000285.1 GCA_009777005.1 Methanobrevibacter sp.
TTTTAAAAAAAAAATTTTTTTATAAAAATTTTTTTTAAATTTTTTTAAAAAAAATTAAAAAAAAAAAAAGTAAAAAATTTAAAAAAAAAAAAAAAGTAATATTTTTCTATTTATATTTAGAAAAATTATATATCCCTATGATTTTTATATTAAAATTTTCATGATTACTTTTTGAAACAAAATAAGATTACATTCAAAAATAATGGTGTAAAAAATAATTTTCAAGTATTAATAAACCATTGTTTATATGGAAATTCAAATTAATAATTTAAATTAAATGTGAAATTCAAATTATAGAGATTTGTGAAATTATTTTTTCATAATAAATTATTGGAATAATTTAAAGTTATAAACTTACTTAAATTTATTTATTTTTTTAATAAAAATAATAATTTTTTTAATTTTCATTTAAATATTATCAAAACTTTAAATGTTTTAATTTAATAAAAAATTTTAATTAATTAAATATTTAAAGAATTTTAATAAGATAAAGATTTTCTAAAAATTATATTAAAAATCTAAATTTTATAAAAATAAATTTACAATTCAGATTAATAATTCTTATTAAAGAGGAATTAGATGGCTATATTTATAGAAACCAATGAAATTGCTGAAGGTTGGGAAAAATTAGTTAAAAAAATCATTACTGAAGGTGTGGAAGTTCATGATGAAAGGGGTTCATTGACTAAAGAAATTTTAAATGTGATGGTTTCAATCAAAAAACCCTTTGGAAAAAATTCAAAAGATTTTTTTAATATTAAAACATCTGATATTTCAGATATTCGTGTTCCAGAAGGATATTTTTGGAGTGGAGATAAGTTAAAAACATATAGTGAACAGTTTATAAACCAAGATAAGCAAGGATTTGTTTATACTTATGGAAATAGACTAAGATCTCATTTTTCTGATGTTGATCAAATAAATGAAGCAATAGAAAGATTAAAAAATTGTAGAGAATCTAGAAGAGCTATTTCAGTTACATGGGATCCAGCTATTGACTCTATAAGTGACGAAGTTCCTTGCATGATTTTAGTTGATTTTAAAATAAGAAATGATAAATTATATACCACTGCACTATGGAGAAGCCATGACATTTACGGAGCATGGTTTCCTAATGTAGTAGGATTAACTTACCTTAGTCAATATGTAGCTGAAAAGGTGGATATAGCTATTGGATCAGTAACTATTCATTCTATTAGTGCTCATATTTATGAAGTAAATTTTGATGAAGCAAAAGAACTTTTAAAATAATTTAGGAGCTATGTAAAGCTATTGAGGAGTTATAATTTACTTGGTTTTGATGAATAATCTTTTATTAATCTAGAATTTTAATTAATATTATTTAATTAATATTTCAATTAATATGAGTTTATAATATTTACAATATGTTCGCTTTTAACATAAGAATATTATAATAAATATTCATATAAGAGTAGCTTTATAATATATCAAATAGCATTAATTTAATTTTTTAATTAAAAACTGTTTTATAAAGTTGGTGTAAATTAAAAAAGTGTGTGAAAATAAAATTATTTACACTAAAGAAAACTAATGATTCTAAAAGTAGAGAAATATAGAATT
Source organism: Methanobrevibacter sp. (assembly GCA_009777005.1). Lineage (GTDB taxonomy): Archaea > Methanobacteriota > Methanobacteria > Methanobacteriales > Methanobacteriaceae > Methanorudis. The sequence continues at coordinate 1,582 of WRMT01000285.1, forward strand.
TAATACTTATTTTATTTAATGGAAGTGTTTTTTTATGGTTAATTGTAATAAATGTGGTCGTGAAAACAAATCTGATGCAAATTTTTGTTTAGAATGTGGAAATACCTTAATAGACAATCAAAGTAAATTTTGTATCCATTGTGGAAAAAAAGTAAATAAAACCGCTGCATTCTGCATTTACTGTGGAAAAAAAATAGGAGAAAAAAAGAATAAAAGTTATAATAATGTAAAATTTGATCAAATTGAAAAGATTAATGAGGAGTCAGTTTTAGCAGATACAGCTAAAAACCCTGCAGAAAATATAGATACTCGTAAAATAGCCATAGACAAAATCACAGACAAAACAATTTTAGAAGATATAGCTAAAAATGACGAAAATACTGACATTCGTAGCTTAGCTATAGACAAAATCACAGACAAAACAATTTTAGAAGATATAGCTAAAAATGATGAAGATGTTGACATTCGTAGCTTAGCTATAGACAAAATTAACGATGAAGTAATTTTAATAGATATAGTTAAAAATGATAAAAATAACAAGGCTCGTAAAATAGCCATAAAAAAAATCACAGACAAAACCGTTTTGGAAGATATAGCTAAAAATGATGAAAATACTAACATTCGTTGCTTAGCTATAGAAAAAATTAGTAACGAAGCTATTTTAATAGATATAGCTAAAAATGATAAAAATAACAAGGTTCGTAAAATAGCTATTGAAAAAATTAATGATGATTCCATCTTGGTTGATATAATTAAAAATGACGAAAATGCTTACATTCGTAGCACGGCTATAGAAAAGATTAATAACGAAGCTATTTTAATAGATATAGCTAAAAATGATAAAAATAACAAGGCTCGTAAAATAGCTATTGGGAAAATTAGTGACAAAGCAGTTTTAGTAGACATAGCTAAAAATGATAAGGAATATTGGTCTCGAAAGGCAGCTATTGAAAAAATTAATGATGAAGCTGTTTTAGTAGATATAGCTAAAAAAGTTGAAAATATTGGTATTCGTAAGTTAGCTATTGAAAAAATTAATGATGAAGCTGTTTTAGTAGATATAGCTAAAAACACTGAAGATGTGGGTATTCGTAAGTTAGCTATTGAAAAAATTAGTAATGAGTCAGTTTTAGGAGATATGGCTAAAAATACTGAAGATGTTCATTTGAAAACTGTAAAAAATATTGATGATGGCAATTATGATGCAAAAACATATTTAGAAGAAAACAATAAAGGAACAAGACATGACAGCATTGAAAAAGCAAACGGATATTGGTTTGGTGAAAGATTCACTAGAGAAGAAAATGATCCTTTTATTTTATATTTATTCAAAAATTCAAAAGATGCGAAAAAAGCTCTTTTAAAATTGCCGTATATCCATTTAGCATCGGATACAAATAATTTAATTTCAGATGAAATTTTATTCTTTGGTTTTTATCAAAATGAGGATAGTAAATTTGAAGCTGTTGTTGGTGGAAAGAATTTAAACAATAGAATGTTTAAAGAAGCTAAAGAATCTTTTACTTATTACGGAGGAACTATAAAAAACGAATTAGAACCAAATAGTAAATCCGTTATAAACAAAAACAAATCTGAAGGAAAAGTAGAGGATGTGAAATTTGTTGAAGAACTTAAAAAGTCACATGGTCCAATAGAATACATATATAAATTATATAATGCACCGAACAAAGAATCTGCAGTAAAATTTTTAGAAAATCAAGAAATTAAAAGAAATAATTTCTATTTGCAGATAAAAACCCCAGAAGGGAAGTTTTGTAAGGATGTAGAAGGTTTTTATAAATTATAGCTCTGGATCAACAGTTAGTGATGAATAACTTTAATATATTCATATAGCTAAAATTTCGAAACATTTTTAAATTTTTAATAATAAAAACATCTTTTCAAGCTTTAAATAATCGACAGTGTGCATTTTCACATGTTTAAAGTAATAGAACTCAAAAAAACATGAATTTTACTCATTTTAAATCTGTTGAAATTTTCAGAGAGTCTTACACATTGATTTTTACCATACCAAAGAGTCTTTTATTTTTTATAGCCTTGAAAGA
>WRMT01000286.1 GCA_009777005.1 Methanobrevibacter sp.
TAAAATAAAATATTAATTAAAAAGAAAACAATAATCTTAAAGATTTTATATTTTGAAAAAATCTTTTATTTTTTCAAGTTTGAGAAGGTCCTACAAATACTTTAGATATTCTATTTATGTTAGATATCCTATTATTTACATATCCTATTTGTTTATATATTCTATTTGTTTATAATATCTTATTTGTTTATATGTTCTATTTATTTGTATATAACCCTGATATTTCACTAAAAAATATCAATATAGTATTTTTGGAAAAGAATTTAAATAATGAAATTCATATCTTATAACTAAATATGAGGTGTGATTATGGTGGGTATGCCACAGAAAAAAATTGAATATCATTTGAATCCAAAAGAATTAAACAAATGTATTAATAAAAAAGAAAAAGAAGTGGAAGTCCTTAGAAAACTTTATGTCATAAAAGATTTATATAAAATGAAAAAACCCGAAAATATATGTAAAAAAAGAGGTATTAGTTTACCTACACTACACAGATGGTGGGACTTATGGAACGAAGAAGGATATGAAGGTTTATTCCCAAAATACTATAATAGTGGTCGCCATTCAAAATTATCTTTTGAAGATAAAAAAAAGCTAAATGATATTCTTGAAAATGAAGAATATTTAAATCAAAAAAGGGTTGCCAAAATCATTAAAGATGAATTTGGGGTTGTTTACTGTGAAAGTCAACAATCAGTTATTTTACGAGAGTTAGGATTTCGTTATAACAAACCTTATCAATTTTATTCAAAAAGACCAGAAAATGCTGAAGAAATGTTAAAAAAAACTTACCAGAAATAAAATTAGATGAACAAATTTTAGTTTTTTTAGATCAAACAGGATTTCAAAATCGTTGCAACTCAGGAAAACAATGGTTTAAACCAGAATTAACTAAAAATAAAATTATTAGAAATCCTGATAGGTTAAAAATCAATGCATTTGGAAGTTACTCTCCAAATGGAAATAGCATTTTACAGTTTAGAGAAACCTCTAAAACATTAGATATGGAGACTTTTCTCAGTGAAACTAGAAAAATAAATCTTGATGATGAAAACACCTATTATGAACTACAATTATTATTAAATAAATATTATTATTTGCAAAAAGAAACAGTGAATGAATTAAAAAGTTTTAAATACTATAAAAAAGACATTATAAAAGAATTATTAAAAATAAAAACCATCCATATTAGAAAAATGCTTCTTCCATTTGGAAAAGAATATTTGAAATTTATAGATGATTATTTTACAAGTATATGTGATTTTATAGTTTCAAATATTTCAAATATTGAAATTTCTGATACAAGAATTTTAAAAAAAGCTCATGATAAAAATAATAGAATACAAAGAGAAAAAACTTTAGCAAAAGAATTAGAAAAAGAATTAAGCAGTGAATATTGGGTTAAAAAATTTAAAAATGAAAAAGAAATTATAGTGATTCTTGATAATGCAACAATCCATAAGGCAGTTTTAACAAAAAAACTAGCTAAATCTTTAAATATCATACTTATACATTTACCTGAGTATGCATCTGACTTAAATCCAATAGAACGTCTTTGGTATGCAATTAAACATGAAATATCAATAGATTATATTGAAGATGAGGATTATTTAAAAGGAGAATTTGAAGTTTATTTTAATGAATATACTCAAACTGACTCTTTAGCCAAAAAATTCCAAGAAAATTTCATTATTTAAGAACTTTATCAAAATCACTATATTATCTATATACTATCTATTATTATACATTATTATCCATCACTATCCATTATTATTCATTATTATCTATAATAATTTATTTTGTTTATTTTTGTTTATTTTTGGCTATTATTAAGATCATCTTTATAAATACATTGATAAGATCTATCAAACACGTGGGTGGATTCTGGTTTAAAATGTATCCATACATCTGAATCAATTGTTAAGTTTAAATCTAAGAAATTTTCATGGGTTAAATACACTATGAATGTTTTTCCAACATCTACTTTTAGTTCTATTAATGCTCCATTTTCTTTATAATGAATTATTTTTCCTTTCAATTGGTTTAAATGATTTAAAATTTTCTCAGAATCTTCTACTTTTACTTTTACTTTTGTTTTTGTTAAAGATATGTCTTCAGGTCTAACACAAATATAAATGTCGCTACACCCTTCAATTATTTCAGAAGAGGATATTTTCACACCATTAACATTAACTCTTGTCAATCCATTTTCTATTTTTTCAATAGTTCCTTCTATAATATTTTTCATTCCAACAAATTCTGCTACAAAATTATTTTTTGGCTTTCTAAATACATCTTCAGTTTTTCCAATTTGATATATTCTCTCTTTGATTATTGCTATTTCGTCACATAGTCGTTGACCTTGAACTAAATTATGTGTAGACATTACAATAGCTATATCTTCGTTTTGCTGTATGTTTTCAATTATGTTTTCAATCTTTTCAGTAGATCCTGGATCTAAATTAGCAGTTGGTTCATCTAACAATAATATTTCTGGTTTAAGTATAAGTGCTCTTGCTAATGCTATCCTTTGGATTTCTCCTCCAGATAATGTTGAAGCTTTTCGATTTTCATATCCTTCTAAGCCTACCATTTTTAGCAAGTTTGAAACCTCTTCCTCTGAAGATTTTTTGTCCTTGTTTCTTATTTTTAACCCATAATAAATATTATCAAAAACAGTCCCTTTAAAAACTATTGGTTTTTGGAATACCATTGCGATTTTTCGCCTTATTTTAAAATCTTCCCTGTTTGTAATGTCATTACCTTCATAATATATTTTTCCAGAAGAAGGTTTATCTAATATATTTATTATTCTCAGTAATAACGTTTTTCCAGATCCTGTGGGACCAATAAGCCCTAAAGTCTGTTTTTTGTATATTTTTAAATTGATGTTATCTAAAATGACTTTATCTTCTGCACTAATTTTTGATAAGTCTTTTATTTCGATTAATGGTTCACCCATCTTTTTCCTCCTTTGCAACTATTTTCACCAATATTCATTCTTTTTCCTGGAAATAATTGAGTAAAAGATTTACTGCAAGAGCTATTGTTAGAAGAATTATGCCTAATGCTATTGAAAGTTCTACATTACCTTTTTGAGTTTCTAAAGACATTGTTGTAGTTATAACTCTCGTAACTCCTCGAATATTTCCTCCAATCATCATTGCTACTCCTACTTCAGATATTGCTCTTCCAAAACCTAATATTTCTCCAGCAAATATTGCATATTTTGCCTCAGCCATAATAGTTTTCATCATCTGAGAATTAGTAGCACCAAGTGACAAGCTTAAGTCCTTTATTTCAGGACCTACTCCTCTGAGTGCAGCTATAGTTAGACCAGTGACTATTGGAAGTACTAATGTCATTTGACCAAGAATCATGCCTCCTGGTGTGAAAAGTAAGTTTAAACTTCCTAATGGTCCAGATCTGGAAAGTAATAAAAACAAAAGAAGCCCTACCAAAACTGTAGGCATACTATAAAGAGTTTGAATAATGTTTATCAATGGTTTTTTGCCTTTAAATTCATTAAAATGGATTAAGTTAGCTATAGGGATAGAAATAATTAATGCTAAGATTGTAGCACTAAATGAAACTTCTAATGTTAGTAGGGTTATCTGATATACATCAGGATTTAGGGA
>WRMT01000287.1 GCA_009777005.1 Methanobrevibacter sp.
ATTATAATAATATTAATTGTGATTATTTAGATTAGTTATTAAATAGTTTTTAATTGTTTTTATTATAATAATATTAATCGTGATTATTTAGATTAGTTATTAAATAGTTTTTAATTGTTTTTATTATAATAATAGTAATTATGGTTATTTAGATTAGTTATTAAATAGTTTTTAATTGTTTTTATTATAATAATAGTAATTATGGTTATTTAGATTAGCTATTAAATGAATATTAAAAATTTTAAAAAAAATCTTTACTTTAAAACTTTATTGCCAATAAAATATAATTTAAGAAAAGATTAAAGATTAACAAAGCAAGATAAATTTAGAGTAGAACACGAGGTTATAAAATGGCAGAATTTTCACTTGATGTTAATAAAATAAAGAAAGAAGTTGAAAATACTATCAAAACTGAAGAAGACAATTTGCAAAATCCGAAAATTCAAAAGCAGGCTGAAAATAATGCTGTTGCAATTTTTAATGTTGATTTCAATGATCCAAATGAAAGACAAAATATTTTAAAACCCTTAGACGATTTTGGTCTTTCAACAATATCTAGATCGGCATCAAGAAATAAGCTTTTAAGTACCAGATTTGCTGATTTTGACAAAGGAGGAGAAAATGCAGGGGATGTTGGAGAAAAATTATCTGAGTTAAATATACAAATGAAAGAGTTAGATCCTAGTATGCTTGATTTTACTAAAACCGGTTTTTTAGGAAACTTATTTAATCCTGTTAAAAAATATTTTAACAGGTATCAGAAAGCAGAAACAGCTATTGCAAATATAATTAAATCTCTTGATATAAGTAGTAAAACATTACAAAATGACAACACAACCCTTCTTGCTGAAGAATCTCATTTAAGAGATTTAACAAAAAAACTTATAGAGGACATTGAATTAGGTAAGATGATGGATGAATCAATTGAAGTTCAAATTCGTAAAGCTGAGCTTGAAGATGTTGAAGAAGCTAAAATTGCATTTGTTCGCGAGGAAATATTGTTTCCACTTAGGCAAAGGATAATGGATATGCAACAGATTATTGTTACAAACCAACAAGGGATTGTATCCTTAAATGTAATCAGACGTAATAATAAAGAGCTTATTAGAGGAGTTCATCGTGCTAAAAATGTTACAGTAACTGCTCTAAGAACTGGGGTAATGGTTGCAAGTGCATTGTACAATCAAAAAATAGTTATTAAAAAAATTCAAACTCTTAATGAAAATACAGAGAAGATAATCCAATCAACATCTCGCATGCTACGTGAACAAGGAAGTGAAATACAAAAATCAAGCATGGAAACAATGATTTCTCCAGAAGTCCTTAAAACATCTTTTGCCGATGCCATCGCTGCAATAAATGATGTTAGTAAATATAAAGAAGAAGCCCTCCCTAAAATGCAAGAATCTATTAATCTATTTTATGAGATGGCTAAAGAAGGTCAAGTAATCGTGGATAAAATTGAATTTGAAGGTAATGACCTTTAATAATTTTTTTTTTTTTAATTCTTTTTTTTTTTTTAGCTGTTTTATTGGGTTATTTTTTCTTAATTTAGAGGTTTTCACTGAATTATAGCTTTTTTAAAGAAATTAGGAATAAGTTTTCTGTAAATTGAACTTTTTTCCATATATGTTTTCAGTCTACTATCAATGATGTATGTTTGACAATAATCATCTTCAGCTCTCATTCCACGTCCATAGCTTTGAACAAGATTTAAAATTGTTTGGTAAGGATACCAATATATGTCCTTTTTTATTCTCATATCGATTTGTTTATCAGCTGTGTTTGGAAATGGTAGCTTATAAATAATTTGAAATCTACATTTATCATAGGGTAAGTCTATTCCTTCATTCATTGAAGGACTTAAAAGAACTAAAGGTTTTTTACTTTTTTCAAACTTATTTAATATGCTTTCTCTATTTTTATTCTTATGAGTGATTAATCTATCACTAGCTATGTTTTTCATTAAATAATCATTACATTGATAGCTAATAGTGTGTATCAATCCTTTCTCATTTTCATGGTTTTTAAGAATAATTTCTATTGGGGTGAGAGTTTTTGGAGCTGTTTTTTTCAAGCTATTGTATTTCATATTAAATGTATTATTTAGGTTTATAGGATGTTTTTTTGCTTTAAAGGGAGTATCTACTTTGATAGAGTAAACTTTTTTATTATTAATTCCTAGCCATTTTTTAAATTGTCTATGATCCAGTATAGTTGCACTCATAAAAATACAGATATCTGCGTATTTAAAAAGATAGTCATTAGTATAATTATCTATCTTAATTGGCTTAAAATAGAGAGACTCTTTTTCATTAATTAAAATCCAATTTTTTTTATCTTGTTTTAAATATTTTGTAAATCTTTGATATCTATCTAGCTCTTCTGTTAGGTCTAGTAGTTTTTTCTCTCTAATTATATTACTTGGGCTTTTACTTCCAACTTCTATCTTGTTTTTTAGTTTTTTTATCTTTTTAGTGTATTTTCTTTTAATAAAATTTATAAAACTTAGCCAAGCATTATAACCTTCTTTTTTAATGTTTTTTATCTCATCATCAATGATAGTAACATTAATGTCTTTTTCTATAGTGTTTTTAGATATTTTTAACTCTATAAAACCCATTATTTTTTTTTCAATATTATGTGCTTCATCAAGAATAAGTAGATTTCTTTTTTTAAAGTCATGTGGATAGTTAAATTCAAACATAGCATAATCATAATTCATAACAGCTGTATTTGAATATATACCATTAGCTTTCTGCTGCCAATAATTACAATGTGCAATGTTTCTCCAATAAGATTTTCCAAAAGCATGTGATGAGCTAAAAAAAGATTTATCTTCTGGAACAGGATTGATAATTCCATATTTACATGGAAACTTATGCCTTTCTGTACATGTTCCAGTGTCACATCTATAGCTATCTTTGTGATTTTTTATATCTTCTAATTTATCTAAGCAATTAAAATTACTTCTTCCTTTCACAAGAGAAAAACCATCTTCTTTAAAGTCATTTAAATATTGTTCTTGAAGTTGTTTAGTCATAGTTAAGATAAATGTTGGAGCATAAAGTTTAGCTAATGTAGCTCCAATAACTGATTTACCTGTTCCAGTACCAGCTTCCAGAATAATGAATTTATATCCTTTTTTAATAGCATTATGTATTTCAGTGATTATTTCAAGTTGACCATCTCTTGGTTTTTCAAAAGGAAAATTTTTAATAACTTCTTTAGGAATTGGGAAATTTTTTTCACTTTTAGGCTTAGATTTATTAATATTTAATTCATTTATACCATTAAAACTGTTCACACTACTTTTAGCTTTAAGTTCCTTAATTAACATAATCAACACACTCATTCTCATTGGAAAATTTTGATGATATTGGATAATTGATATAATATTGAAAATTAGTTTAAAAAAGCTTTAAGTGAGAGCGTGTGAAAAGAATTATTTATTATTTGTGGTTAGAAATTAATTTTTTTATAAAAAGATATTATTTATATCTAAACTTGATTTTGATTATTTAAATGTTCTAAATTTATATAAATTATAATAATCCTTCTTGAGGCTGTTGCACAATTATTTTTGTTCAAGGAATATATAAATAAAAATTAATAATTTTTAAAAAAATTTGTA
>WRMT01000288.1 GCA_009777005.1 Methanobrevibacter sp.
TAAAATAAAAAATTAGATAAATTAAAACAAAAGATTTGATAATTCTAAAATAAAAAATTAGATAATTTAAAACAAAAGATTTGATAATTCTAAAATAAAAAATTAGATAATTTAAAATTAATTATAAAAATATATTAATCTTGAAAACAAGACAAAGTATCTAAAAAAAAAGTTTTGAAAAAAAAGTTTTATACCTTAAACACCTTAAAATTTTCATTTTTTAAAATTAAAATATCTTTAAAATAAATATAAGTTTGAATCATAACCATATAAAATATTGAAGGATTATTTAATCTAAGAGGTATAGCTATGCCTATAATATCATTTGGAAGCCAAGATGTAGATTTAATTACTGGTAAAAAAACAATGACCATTAGGAAGCTATGGAAAACTCCTTTAAAAGTTGGAGATAGGCTTCATTGTTATTGGAATTTGGTTTCTAAAGAAAAAAAGAAAATATTTGAAGCTGAAGTTACAAATACTGATTTAATCTCTTTTGAAGACTTAAAAAACAATGATGAATTAGCTAAACAAGAAGGTTATGAAGATTCTCAAGATATGATAAAAGAATTTAAGAAAATGTATGTTAATGGCATTAATGATGATGACAGATTCCAAGTCATTTATTTTAAAAAGTTAGACGTCGATGAATGGGAAGGAGAAAAGATTGATGAGAAAGATATGATAGTTCAAAGGGCAGATATCTTATTTGATAGTGGAAAGTATGATAAATCAGCTATATGTTATACAACTGCACTAAAGTTTGATCCAGAAGATGTTTATCTTTTAAATAAAAAAGGAGATAATTTAACACGTTTAGGAAAGTTTGAAAACGCAATAGATTGTTATGAAAAAGCATTATCTATTGAAAAAAATAATGAATATATTTGGAATAATAAAGCAATAGCTATGCTAAATTCAGAAAGATATGAAGATGCATTAATAGCTAATAGTGAAGCAATGAGTATTAATCCCAAGAATTCCGTGATTCTTTATTGGAGAGGATTTATTTTAGAGGTTCTTAGAAGATTTGATGATGCATTAGCTGTATACGATGAACTACTAAAGATTGATGATAAAAATCCTGAAGTTTGGAATGCCCGTGGTAACTTATTAACAGATATGGAACGCCCAGAAGAAGCATTAGAATCCTATGATAAAGCTCTTGAGTTATGTTTAGATGAAGAAGACATTGATGCTACAGCCCAAAATAGAAAAGGAAATGCTCTTTTAGATTTAGGACGATATAACGAAGCTTTAGTCTGTTATGATAAAGCTATTGAACTTTCACAAAGCAATGTTGATTTCATTCTCAATAAAGGAGTAGTTTTAATGGAATTAAATAAGTTTCAAGAAGCTATGGAAACTTTTACTAAAGTTTTAGCTATAGAACCCAACAATGATGATGCTCGAGTTTTAAGAGAAGAATGTTTGGAAAATTTATAGTTTTTTACAAAAAAATACCCAAATATTTAATTTAAATTAAATTTTAAGTAAAAAAATCTTTTAAAAAATATAATAAAACCATTTTTATAAATTAAAATAAATTTTAAGTAAAAAAAATCTTTTAAAAAATATAATAAAATCATTTTTATAAATTAAAATAAATTTTAAGTAAAAAAAATCTTTTAAAAAATATAATAAAATCATTTTTATAAATTAAAATATTGAAAAAAAAAAAAAAAAAAAAAAAAAAAAAAACAAAAAAAAAAAAAAAAAAAAAAAAAAAAAAAAAAATTTAAAAAAAAAAAAAATTTTAAAAAAAAAAAAAAAAAAAATTTTTAAAAAAAAAAAAATAAAAAAAAAAAAAAAAAAAAAAAAAAAAACAAGCCAGAAACAAAAAATAATAAAAAAAGATAATAAAAATTTGTAATAAGAGCTGTTTTTAATTATTATTATTTATATTTCTCAATTAAAGATTTTCCCCAGTTTGCTAGTTCAGTAGCTTTATCTTGAGAATCACTTTCAGCCATAGATCTGAAAATTGGTTCTGTTCCTGATGGACGAATAATAACCCAACCATCGTCTTTAAATATTTTCACACCATCAGTAGTATCAATTTCATAGCCTAAAGTAGCTACTTCCTTAGCTATATTATCCATAACTTCTGTTTTTTTATCATCACTACATTCACACTTCTTTTTTTCAGAATAATAAACTGGAAGTTCATCAATTAACTGAGATAATGGTTTTTTCTCTTTAGCTATTATTTCTAATATCTTAGCTACTGTTAATGCTGCATCTCTCCCATAAACAAATTCTGGGAAAATAAGACCTCCATTTTCTTCTCCACCAAAAAGTCCTTTTTTTTCTTTTAATTCCCTTGCAACTAAAAGATCCCCTACAGCTGTAGCTATTACTTTCCCACCAAACTCCTCTGCAATGTCATAAATAGCTGAGGATGTTGCAACTGTAGTCACAATTAATCCACCTTTGTTTTCTTTTAACATTTGTTTTTCAACCAAAGTAAAAGTTTTATCACCAAGCACAAAGTTTCCTTTCTCATCAATACATATTGTTCTATCTGCATCACCATCATGAGCTATTCCAATATCAGCATTTAACTCTTTAACAGTAGCTATTAAATCTTTGAGATTATCTTTAACAGGCTCAGGATTGCGACCTGGGAAAAATCCATCAACTTGGCAATTTAAGGTTATAATCTCACATCCAAGTCTTTGAACAATATATGGTGCAGTAGGACATCCTGCTCCTGAACCACAATCAAGAACAACTTTTAACTTAGCATCCTTAATAGCTTGAATATCCACTTTTTCTAAGGCTTCATCAATATATTCATCAATAATCATTTCATTATGGTAGAGATTTCCAATAGCTTCCCAACTTGCACGTAAAGGATTTTCATCAAAATATAGTTTTTCAATAGCTAATTCATCTTCCTCTTTAATACCAATTCCATCTTCATCCACGAATTTAATTCCATTATATTCTGGAGGATTATGTGAAGCTGTTACTATAATTCCCCCATCATAATACTTCTTAACTGCATATTGGACTGCAGGAGTAGGAAGGATTCCAAGGTCTACAACATCACAGCCAGAAGATAAAAGTCCTGAAATTATAGCATGCTTTATCATTGGTGTCGTTGTTCTTGTGTCTCCTCCAATAGCTATTTTTCCTTGAAATACTGTTCCATAGCTTGCAGCTAACATTGAAGCAAATTCAGGAGTTAAAATACTATTAGCTATTCTTCGCACACCAAAAGTTCCGAATAATTGTTTATCTTTAGTCATTAACTTTCCACCATTTAAAGAAGATTTAAATTCTTTATTTTTTTAAAATAATTAATGTTTTTACAGGTTTTCCTAAATTTTTTTTAAGATATTATTTTTTCTATTATATAACTTAAAAACATTAACATGATTGATTAGTAATTAATTATTAATTAACTATAATAAATAAATAGCTATTTTATATAGATTCCTTTTATTTTGTATTAATAAAATTAAAAAAAGATATACAATGAATAAAATAATTGAAAAATATTTTCAAAAATTTGGCAGTGTCAAATACCCTACTGATTTGAAAATTTTTTTTATTACTAATTTTTGTTTTTATATGATTCTTTTTTTATGTTGCTTGTTTTTGAATTGAAGCGTTTTCT
>WRMT01000289.1 GCA_009777005.1 Methanobrevibacter sp.
ATTTAAAACTGTTTTTTTAATATTTTATAATATTTAGAAAATTTTAATCTTATTTTTATATATTTCTTAATTAAAAAGTCTGAAAAGTTTTATATATTGTAATAACTAATTATAATATTAATTAAAAAAATATTAATAAAACTAAAAATAATAAAAAAAGTTTTTGATTTTGCATCTTAAAAGATCTTGGATTTTCCAGTTTTCTTCAAAATTTTTAAAAATAAACTGTTACTATGGTAGTTTGGAGAGAAAATATATATTTAATTTCAAACGAAAATTAATATATATGTTGAAAAATTTACAATCTTTGATTTTGTAGAGTTTATATGAAAATAGCATAAATATTATAATAATAATTATCATATTTAAAGGAGTTTTCGCATGACCACCAACCCCTCTAATAATAATTCAGAAAAAGAGGATATGCAATATAAAATAAGTATTAATGGATTCAATTTAGAGGATATTTTAAAAGAAGAATTCATTAAAAAGATGGAAACTGATTTTGACAATTTTCAAAGTTTATTTTTTGGTTTAGTTATTGGAGATTTAAAAAAGGAAAACATGGTCTTGTTTAAAAGATGGGAAAATAATCTTGATATTGAATCTTATAAAAAAGAAAATATAAGAAAAATTAAAACATTAATTGACTCTTTTAAAGATGAGGAATAAATATGGTGCTCATTAAAGATTATTCTCTTCAAAAAATTTCTATTAACTCTTTTGATAGGTTTTTTCTTGAAAATGAAGCAAATAAAACAATAAAAAAATATTTTGAGGATTATATTTCTCAAGTTAAAGAAAGCATGATAAACAGTTTCACAATAAGAAATGATGAAGTTGCTAGTTTTTTTTTAGAAAATGATGATTTTATCTTAATGCTTCCAGAATTGGAGCAGGTTATAAGAGATTTTTTCCCAGATGAAGAATTAATTTTAGAATTTGTACCGGATCCTGATTGGGTGGGTCAGTTAGTACTTTACATTCAAACTCCTATTACTGAAGCTAATATTGATGATTTATATAGTAAAATTGAAAAAATTGAGAATAAATCTAGAATATTGTTAAACAAAGATATTAGAAAAAAGTTTCTTATAGATGTGGAATAATGAGTTTTGATTGGGAAGACTTCAAAATATTAGCTGAAGAACTATGTATAAAATCTAATGAAGCATCTCATCGGACTGCTATAAGTAGGTTTTATTATGCTAGTTTTTGTTATTCACGACAACACTTAATTGAATTTTTAAATAAAAATGACTTTGAAAATAATTATAAAATTCATAAAAGAGTCCATGATTATTTTCTTAATGAAAATAGATTGGAAATACATGAAAATATAGCTAATAACCTAAGAAGACTTAGAATTAATAGAAATAAATCTGACTATGATTTAATTTTTCCTAATATTACTAATAACTTGGAAAAATCCAGAAGAAATTCTGAAAAGATTTTTAAGGATATTGATGAATTGAAGAAGTTAAAATTACAATTTTAAAAGATTCTTATTTATTTTTATTTTCCTTAATAATTATTCTAAAAAGAGGTCGTTGCACAATTCAACTTAGATGAACAAAATGGGAAAAAATTTAAGTTAATATTGAACAAAATCGCACATATTAAAAAATTTTAAACATTTATCATTTGAATTTATATTATTGTTAAACAAAAATAATTGTTCAACTACCTCATAAAGAGTTTATAAGCAAATCTTCGGTTATAATATTTTTTAGCTAAGTATCTATTCTTCTTCTCAGCTTTTTCAACTCTTTGATTCTTTCTTTTTCTTTTCTTTCTTTAGCTTCTTTTTCAAGCAAAAGTTGTTTTTTTTCATATTCTTTTAAGCCAACTTTAATTTCTTCATCTGTAAAATGTGTTTTACTGATATTTTCAAGAGATAACTCTTCCCCATTGAATAATTTCTGATATTTTTCTTTAAATATTTTTAAAATTGCTTTTTCTTTTTTAACTTCTTCTTTTTTTAGTTTTTCTTCTTTTTTATTTTTTTTAAATATTTTACTCGTTTTTTTCGTTGTTATAGTGTTCAACATTTGATTTAAAGATGATGATAATTTAAACTTGTTTAAAACCATTTAAATCATATTTTATTAAATAAAATTTAATAAATTAATCAAGATTGAGATTTTCAAAAGTTTTGTCAAATATAGTACTTGATATTTGATTTAAAAAATGATGATAATTTTAAACTTGTTTAAACTCATTTGAATCATATTTTATTAAATAAAATTTGATAAATTAATGAGATTGAGATTTTCAAAAGTTTTGTCGAATAATACACTATAAACTATTTTTCTTTGATTACTACTTGCTTTTTTTTTATCTACTTTCTTCTTCGAAAAGCTCAATTTTGTTTTTTTATTTAAAAATATTAAAAATAAAACCGAAAAGCTCAATTTAAAAAGAGAAAGAGCTTAAATTTTCCTTGACTCTTATTACATAATTTATGAGTCAGAGAAAAATTTCAATAAGTCAAAGGAAATAATCTAGTATCCAAAATAATTGGAAGTATTTATATATGCTATAATAAAAATAATGTAACATTTATATAATTTAATAATAAAAATAGATATATGAAGAAAGGATTGAGAGGCAAAAATTTCATAAGAGATTACATAATATATGATAACACAACTCCTAAAATGTGGGCAATAATTGTAATGCCAATTGAAATAAGGATAGATAATGCTCACGGTTATGTGCATATTCATTTTTCACTTAAAGGAAGAAAACACAAAATTAATAAAACAAACTTTCATGAAATTTATGGAATAATAGAAAAACATATTGAAAAAAATGAACTTATAAATAAAAAAAAATTATGGAAGGAATTGTTATGACTGCAATAAGATTGATTAAGAAAATAAAAGGAAAAGACAAAGTCAAAGAACTTGAAAATCAGTACAAAACTATTGAAAACCTAAAAAAAATAATGGAAACTGATGAAGGAAATATGTTACATGAATTAGACTTAGAAAATTGGGAATATTATTTCGCAAATCCAGAGGAATATTTAGAAGAAGGAAAAACGGTATTTGTTGAAAAAATAAATTTAGGAGAATTAGAATTTGAACTAATGCACTTAATTAAAAATAAAAAGCCTAAATCAGTTAGTGAATTAGCTAAATTACTTAATAAGAAAACAAGCACAATTTCAAATAAAGTAAATTTACTTGAAAAAGAAGGGTTAATAGAAATTAAAAGTGGAACTAAAAACAGAAAAATACCTACTTTCAACTATGACAAAATCGAAATACCAATATAAAAGTCTTAGATACTAAGTTAAAAAAGATAATTTCTTTTTAAGTTCACATAAGTGAGTTATATTCAAATTTTAGCTTATTTTGTTATTTTTTTTAAATAGTAAATAAATAGCTATCTCAAATCAAAGATTGGATACTATGGTCTTATATGTTTTGATTTTAATATATAAATAAAAATTTTATTATCCTAGTAAATTATTTATATTATATATGATCTTTTTAAAATTGTATTTTTCTTATTTGAAGTTTAAAAATTATAAATTTAATAAATAATTTG
>WRMT01000290.1 GCA_009777005.1 Methanobrevibacter sp.
ATTTTTAAAAAAAAATTAAAAAAATTAAAAATTATTCATTTATAAATTAAAATAAATATTTTTTAAAAAAAAGTAAATAAATTAAAATTTATTCATATATAAATTAAAAATTTTTAATTTTGTTCATCAAAAAAAATTGTGCTAGGACCTCAAAATACCATATTAAATAAATCATAGACTAACTTAGTGATAAAAATGCTTCAAATTGCCGTTACAGGAAAACCAAATGTAGGGAAATCATCATTTTTTAATTCAGCTACTTCTTCTCAGGTTGAAATGGCTGATTATCCTTTTACAACTATTGATGCTAACAAAGCTATTGCTCATGTTATAAACCCCTGCCCATGTAAAGAACTGGAACTTAGTTGTAATCCTCGAAATTCAAAATGTATAGAAGGAAATAGATTAATTCCAGTAGAACTTATTGATGTAGCTGGACTTGTTCCAGGAGCTCATGAAGGAAAAGGTTTGGGAAATAAATTTTTAGATGATTTAAGACAAGCTAAAGTTTTTATTCATGTTATTGATGCATCAGGATCAACCGACGAGGAAGGAAGACCAGTTGAAGAAGGAAGCCATGACCCATTAGAAGATATTGAGTTTTTAGAATATGAGATTGTAATGTGGATGTATGGAATATTAAACCAGAATTGGAGTAGATTAATTAGAAAAATTGAAGCTGAAAAACTTGATGTAAGCAAAGTAATATTTGAACAGCTATCAGGAACTGGAATAAGTCTTGAAAATATTGTTGATGCAAAAAGACCAATAGAAAATGATTATACTAAATGGGAAGATGAAGATAAAATCCAGCTAGTTAAAAATCTCTTGAAAATAGCTAAACCCATGTTAATCATAGCTAATAAAGCAGACCTTCCAAGTTCAGGAAAAAACATAGAAAGAATAAAAGAAAAATATCCTAATGTTATTCCAGCTTCAGCAGAATCAGAACTTGCATTAGTTAGAGCTAATGAAGCAGGATTAATTAGCTATGTCTCAGGAGATAGTGATTTTGAAATTAAAAATAAAGATGGTTTAAATGAAAATCAGCTGAAAGCTTTAGATTATATTAAAGAAAATGTTTTGCAAAAATACGGTGATACTGGTGTTTCAAAAGCTTTAAACACAGCTATTTTTGACCTACTCAATATGATAACTGTTTATCCTGTAGAAGATGAGCATAAATTCACAGACCAGAAAGGAAATGTTCTTCCTGATGCAATACTTATTCCAAATGGAGCTATTCCTCGTGAACTTGCATATTTAATCCATACTGATATTGGAGATAAATTTATGCATGCAGTAGATGCTAGAAAGAATATGAGAGTAGCTAGTGATTATGTGCTATCTAATGGAGATATAATAAGTATAATTACTAATTAGCTACTTTAAATTTATAATGAAGATATAATAAGCATATTACAAGTTAAATAACCCAATCATTAGCTTTGATAAAAATAATCTATTATTTTGTAATAAAAATATTTAAAATCAGGTCATAAAATGGAAACTGTAATAAAAGAAATAGAAATAGACAGAAAACTATTAAAAAGTAAGACAAAAAAATGTTTATAAATATACTCTAATTTGGATAATATGTATAACGAGAATGTAAATAATGATTTAGAAGCTAAAAAAATCATTGAAGCTATAAATGAACTTTTAAAGCATGATGAAATTCTTCATGAAACTGATGAAAAATTAACTATTTTAAGTTTAAATGACAAAACATCCTATTTAGGAAGTATAAAAGTATATGATGAAAATAAACTTCCGAAATTTGAGAAAAATTTAAAAGAAAAGCTAAACAGATATGAAAATAAGTCACTTAGATCCCAAAACGTAGTTTCTTGTTGCCAAGCCCCTCTACATAGATTCAAAAAAAATACAGAAATCATGAAAAAGAAATGTTAAAATCTATTTTATCAAGATCATTATCATCATCTAATCCTTCAAGTGAAACAATAGCTAAAGCTAATAGCTATTCAGGAATTAATTCTGATGATTCTTATAAAAAGTTAAAATATAAATTACTTGAAGAGTATCAAGATAAATCAATTGAAGATATTACTGGAACTAATCTCATTGAAAATAAGTATAGGAACACAATACAAATAAAAAATAAAGAAAAAATTAATTTTGATACTAAGGGTAATGACTTCAAAGAAGAAGTATTTTGTGATTTGAAAATTATTCCTAACATTGGTCTAGCAACAGAAAAAAAATTAAAAGAACAAGGTTATGAAGATATCCCTTCACTTTTAAACCATACAAAATATTGTAAATATGCAGAAACAGATATTGAACAATTAGATTCAGGTTCTTTTAAAGATTTATTTGAAATAGTTAAGAAAAATAGCTATTCAAAAAATAATGTACTGAAATGTTTAAGTGAAATAGCTAATAAAAATTTTAAATTTATGGACATTGAAACTCTTGGACTTTCAAATGTTCCCATAATACTAATTGGTGTAGCAGAACTCAGTGAAAATGGAAAACATATTGAATCAAACCAATATTTACTTAGAGAAAAATCTGAAGAACCAGCTGTTTTAGAAGCATTTATGTCCCACCTTGATGAAGATTCCGTTTATGTAAGCTATAATGGTGCAAGATTTGATGTTCCATTTATTAAAAATAGATGTGATTATTACAGAATCAATTATGAACATGATTTAATTCATTATGATTTATTATATTTTGCAAGAAGATTATGGAAAAGTAAGCTACCTAATTGCAAATTAACCACGGTAGAAAAATATCTTTTTGATATTGAAAGAGTCGATGATGTTCCAGGATCTTATATCCCATCTTACTATGAAAGTTATATGAAAAAAAACAATATTGGTCCTTTGATTCCAATTATTGAACATAATCGAATGGATATTGTATCTTTAGCTAAGTTTCTAATGAAAATGCATGATGAAGTTTGTGGTAGCTAATTAAGATGTTTTATATTGTGTTTTTTATAAATAACCTTTTGTGAAGTTAATTAAAGAGTTTTTAATTATCTTAATATAACTCTAAAATAATGTCTTTTGATAATTAATTAAACCCTTTTTAATGAGTTTACAATAATTATCCTCATATTTTTAACTCGATTTTTTTTTTAAATGAAATAATATTTAAAAAGTTGATGAATACCGCTATAATGATAGTTAATACAAAAAGAAAATGATATAGTAAACTTACTTTTATTTTTATTTCTCGGCAAATTTTTTGTTTTTCTTTATGTAACTTTATGACTTCTTTTAAATGACCCCAAAAAGCCAATATAAATATCTGATTTTGCAAACACACTTGAAGACTGTATTTGTTGTTGAGTTCTCGGCAGATTTTTTCTTCTTCTTTGAGTAGTTTCATGGCTTTTTCAAACTCACCCCAATCCTGCAGTATAAGTGCTTGATTACCCAAAGATATTTGTAAACTGTTTTTGTTGTTGAGTTCTCGGCAGATTTTTTCTTCTTCTTTGTGTAGTTTCATGGCTTTTTCAAGCTCACCCCAATCCTGCAGTATAAGTGCTTGATTACCCAAAG
>WRMT01000291.1 GCA_009777005.1 Methanobrevibacter sp.
TTATTATTTAAATAAAAATGTTTATTTTTTTTATAATTTTTTTATAATTTTTTAATTTATTGTTTATTTTTTTATATTATTTTTAATTTATTGTTTATTTTTTTATATTATTTTTAATTTATTGTTTATTTATTTAATGTTATTTTTAATTTAATGTTAATTTTTTATTTTAATATTTATTCAACACTTATTTTATTTTTAACTGTATCAATGCTTATTTTGTTTGTTTTAATCAGCTTTTTTTTACAATAAAGTAATATATTTCTATTGAGTGTTAATAACAATAGTTATATATTTATCCCTATGATTATAAATTTAATAATGTTTATATTAATTATAATGAATTAGATTTATTTTTATTGAGGTAATTAGATGGTTGTTATTATTGGTTCTGGTTCTGGTGGTGGAATTTTAGCTATGGAATTGGCATTAGCTAATATTCCTGTTACAATTATTGAAAAAGGACCTTTTATAAATATAAAAGATGCTTTTAATTTTTATGATGAATTTGATGATAAAATTGATTTATTAAAAACTAGCTGTGTTGGTGGATCCACAGTTGTTGCAGCAGGAAATGGAGTAAGAGTTCTTGAAAAGGAACTTAATGATTTAGGCATTAATATTTCAAATGACTTAGATGAGGTTGAAAAATTACTTTCAATTCATCAAATGAATGATAATTGTTTTGGTGAAGGAACAAGAAAAATCATGGATGTAGCTAAAGATTTGAAATTAAATGTTGAAAAAATGCCAAAATTCATTAGAGATGATGATTGTATTCCATGTGGGCGATGTTCATTAGGATGCTTACAAAACGCAAAATGGTCAGCTATGGATTTTGTTAAAATAGCTATTGATAATGGTGCTGAACTTTTATGCAATACAGAAGTAATTGATATAGCTATCGATGATAAAAAGGTTAAAGGAGTTTATGTTAGAAAAAATGATGAAGATAAAGATAAAAATGAAGATTATAATAACAAAGATTTCATTAAATCAGATTTGGTTATATTAGCTGCTGGGGCTGTTGATTCGGCTATTTTACTTCAAAAAATAGGGATTAAAGCTGGTGAAAAACTTTTCATGGATTCTTTTGTAACTATTGGAGGAAAACTTGAAAATATAAAGTTTAATAAAGAAATTCAAATGAATGCTTTGATTAAAGGAAAAAATTTCATACTTTCTCCTCATTATGCTCGTTTTTTAGCTAATGAACTTAAAAATGAAGGAATTGGTCAAAAAGATATTTTGGGTATAATGATTAAGATTCCTGATGATAATTATGGTAAGATAAGAGATGGAAAAGTTATTAAAGAGAATTCAATTAAAGATATTAGATTTATAGCTGAAGGTTCAGCTACTGCAGGAGCTATTTTAGTTGAAGCTGGTGTAGATCCTAATTCTATTGTTTCAACAAATCTTAGAGGAGCACATCCTGGTGGAACAGCAGCTATTGGGGAGATTGTTAATAAAAATTTGGAAAGTGAGATAAATGGATTGTATGTTAGTGATGCAAGTGTATTACCAAAATCTCCTGGAGCACCTCCAATATTAACAATATTGGCATTATCAAAAAGACTTTCTAAATATATAATAAAAAATTATTTTTGATAATATTTAAATAATATTATAATTGTAAAATAGTATAAGAATATCAATGATTACTGATGATTATTATAAAAATTGACAATTATGATTAAAAATTATTCTTTATCACTTTTTTTTAAAATTTAAAAGGGTTTCTGATTTTTATCATACTAATGTGTATTAACTATATAAAAACATTAACTTTCTAAGGAGGATAAATTTATTAAAATAAAAAATATTATCTGTGTATTGTTTTTAATAGCTGTCTTTTTAATATCTATTCAAGCATCTTCAGCAGCTGAAGTTACTTCATACAAATGGGAGACTGGAGGAGATGTTACAAAAAATACTTTAATAAAAAAAAACATTCCAAATTCACAAATATGCATGGATGTCATAAAAGTAGCTAAAAAAGGTACACCCGTTGTTAAATTTGGCAATGGCAGTGGTCCTGTAACACTAATTGTTTCTGGTGTTCATGGAAGTGAATTATCATCTCAAGTTGCTGCTATGAGACTTATAAATAATTTGAACAAATTAGAATTGAACAAATTAGAAAATGGAAAACGTATTAAAGGAACAATTTATGTTATTCCTTTTCTTGCTCCAAAATCAACAGCAGCTAATGTGCGATTTTTCAATGGTAAAAATTTAAATTCAATAGCTAATAAAGCAGGAACTCCTACAAATAATATTATTAAATTTGCTATTGATAAAAAAATAGACAAGGTTGGTGATTTTCATTGTACAAGACCAGGTGGTGTACCAGGTAGAAATATTATTCTTGGAACAAATATCCCTACTGGAGAAAGTGCTAAAATGGCAAAAGCTATTTCTAAATTAACTGGTCATGCTTATAAAAATGAATATCAAGCAGCAAAATCTTATCCTGGTGCTCTTGAAGATAACTTGAATTTAAAAGGAATTCCAGCTGTTACATGTGAGGTTAAAACTCCTCATGGGAAAATAGCTTCAGGAAGTGTTTCGGCTTCTTATAAACAAATGGTTGCCTTTCTAAAATACAATAAAAACATTTAATTACAATAAAAACATTTTTTTTTTTTTTTATTTTAAAACATAGTTTTTTAAAATTGGGCATCAATATCAATTGTTTTAATTAATCTTTCACAATAATGGCATCTTAAAAGTATGGGACTTGTTTTTAAAATATGGAATTTAGGTTCAATAGGTTCATTTGTATTTGTAATACATTTTGGATTAGTACACTTTATTATAGATTCTAACTCATCCATGAAACTGACTTTATTCTTAGCTATAATTTCATAGTTTCTAATAATATTTATTGTTGCATTAGGAGCTATTAAAGCGATTTTATCTAATTCATTGGATTTAAGTTCTCTATTTTCTATTTTCATAATGTCTTTTTGTTGTGATTCTTTTGATGAAACATTCATAGCTATTGTGACGGTTATATCTTCATTAGGCAGTCCTAAAATTTTTAAAACATGAAGTGATTTATTAGCTGTAATATGATCAATAACAGTACCATTTTTTATAGGTTTAACTTTCATTTCAGGTTTTTTCATAAAGAATGTTATATTTAAATTTTTATTTAAAATTTTTTATTACTAAATAAATAATGAGGAAATTCAGGAAAAATCATTAATTTTTGTACTATATTTGATAGGTTTTTTTTTTTTTGGCAGGATGGGAAATAATTTTTTGGTTTTTTGTGTGAATGTTTTTTATGCACATGCGAGATTTTTTGTTGAATTTTTTGGAATTTGGTTTTGGGGGTTGTTTTTTGTTTTTATTTTAGGTGTGTTTTTCTTGTTTGGTTGTGTGTTTTTCTTGTTTTTGTGGTTGTGTGTTAGTTTTATGTTGTGTGCTAGTGTTATTAAATCTAGGTCTGTTTGGTTTTTGGCTTGATCTTTGGAACGCATGGTTGTCCATCCTAGGTTATGT
>WRMT01000292.1 GCA_009777005.1 Methanobrevibacter sp.
TATAAAAATTTCCAATTTTTTTAGGAGCTAAATAATTATGATATACATGGATCATTCAGCAACATCACCAGTTAGAAAAGAAGTTTACGAAGCTATGGAACCCTATCTTAAAGAATCATTTGGAAATGCATCTACATTCTACTCTCTTGGAAGAGAAGCTAAAGTAGCTATGGAAAATGCTAGAAAAAGTGTAGCTAAATTAATTGGAGCATATCCTGAAGAAATAATATTTACAAGTGGTGGAACTGAATCTGACAATATAGCTATTCAAGGAATAGCTTATAAACTACAAAGTAAAGGAAAACATATTATAACTTCCTCTATTGAACATCCTGCAGTTATCGAAACATGTAAAGGATTAGAAAAAAAAGGATTTAAAGTTACATATCTCCCAGTTTATGAAAATGGTATTGTTAAAGTTAGTGACCTCGAAAAAGCAATAACTGATGAAACCATTTTAATAACAATAATGCATGCTAACAATGAAATTGGAACCATTCAACCAATAGCTGAAATTGGTGAAGTAGCTAAAGAACATAAAATTAAGTTCCACTGTGATGCCGTTCAAAGTGTTGGGAAGATTCCAGTTGATGTTAATGAATTAAATATAGATTTATTATCCATATCTGCACATAAATTATATGGTCCAAAAGGAGTTGGAGCTCTTTATATAAGAAAAAGAACAAGACTAGAACCAATATTATACGGAGGAGGTCAGGAAAATAATTTAAGTCCAGGAACCGAGAATATTCCTGGAATAGTTGGCTTTGCAAAAGCATGTCAAATAGCTGAAACCGAACTAGAAAGTAATGTTGCTTATTTAACACGTTTAAGAGATAAGTTAATCAATGGAGTTTTAAATAATATTGAAAAATCTTACCTTAATGGAGATAGAGAAAAAAGATTACCAGGAAATATTAATTTTAGATTCACTGGAATTGAAGGAGAATCGATAATTTTAATGCTTGACGGAAAGGGAATAGCTGGATCAACTGGTTCTGCATGTTCATCTAAAAAGTTAACTGCATCCCATGTTTTAAAAGCTATTGGTTTAGAAGATGCTGATTCTCATGGTTCCCTCAGATTAACACTTGGTTTGGAAAATACAGAAGAAGAAGTTGATACTGTTATTAAAGAAATAGCTCCAATTGTTGAAAGACTTAGAAGTATGTCTCCAATTTGGAACAAAGACGATTCTTTATGGAAAGATAATACAAAAAAATGTGATTTTTAAATCGAATTTATATAGACAGGAATATAATAATTTTTTTAAGTAATCAAAATTTGAAACTAAAATATATAACTTTTATTTCATAATTTATTTAATTATTATAAATATTTTTTAAAATATAAATAGTATAATACTATTTAATTGAATTAAACAATATTTAAATCATATTTTTTAAATTAAATAAAATTTATAAAATCATTAATTTCAAACTTTTTTTCCAAGACTATAAAATATGATTGAATATAATATAAAAATATTAGAATAATACTAATAAATAAAAAAAATGATTGAGATGAAAAGAATAAATCCTCAGATATCTGATGAAATGTTTGATAAAATTGAAGAACTTTCTAAAGAATTTAATATGAAAAGACCAGATTTTCTTAGATATGTATTATATCGTTTGAATATAAGTAAAAATGGTGAATTATTATAGATAAAAATGAAGTTGTTAATATTGATGAAAAAATCAGAACAGAAATAAAATAGAATTTTTAAAAGAGTTTATATTAAAAAATTTTAAAAAAAAAATTATAATTTAATCGTGAAAAAATGTACACAGAAAAAGTGATGGATCATTTTACAAATCCACGAAATGTAGGGGAAATCGAAAATCCAGATGGAGAAGGAACTGTTGGAAATCCTACATGTGGAGATATGATGACCATTTATATAAAAGTAAATGAAAATGTTATCGAAGATATTAAATTTAAAACCTTTGGTTGTGGAGCAGCTATTGCTACAAGTAGTATGATAACAGAACTAGCTATGGGCAAGACAATCGAAGATGCCTTGAAAATTACTAAAAATCAAGTGGCTGAAGCTCTTGAAGGATTACCTAAAACAAAAATGCATTGTTCGAATCTAGCAGCTGATGCTTTAAAAGCAGCTATTGAAAATTATAAATTAAAAAAATAGCTAATCAGTAAATTAAGTTGAATACAAATTAAAATAACTTAAAATATTAATAAATTTTTTATAAAAATCTATTTTTTTATTTGATTTTTTAATAAATAATTACTAATTATTTTTATTGAAAAATATAAATTATAATCATTTAGACAAATTAATAAATGAATATTAAAAATTTTTAAAAAAAATCATTACTTATAGAAAGATATTAATTTTTGTTAAAATAATAATTTTTTAAAATGATTATGATTTTATTAATTTTATTTTTATTACTAATTATAGACAATTATGCTTAAAAAACTCTCCTAAAGCTATTCAAACTAATATTAGCATATTATAACTGAATATAAACAAAAGGAAGTAAAATAACTCAAGATAAAGAATTTCTTGATAGCAAAAACAAAAAAATCTTAGCAATATTATTAGCAATTGATTTAAAACTTATGGATGCTAAATTAAAGTGCTTGATTGAGAATTTTGACTTTCTACATCCCAATTGTTTTAATAAAAAAAGAAAATTCGTTTTAAAAATCAGATGAACAAAAAGAATTGAAAAATTTTAATAAAAAATAATGGACTGACCGGGATTTGAACCCGGGGCCTCCGCCATGCCAAGGCGACGATCTACCATCTGAGCTACCAGCCCATATTATATAAAATTATTTTTTTAGTATTTATATTTAATGTTTTAATAGCTATTAGAAGTTGTCAATTATATTTTTAGGTCTGCCTAATTTTTTTTTAAATTCAGTGTTAAGCTCTGTTTTTTCTGTAAAAAAAAATTACTCTTTTAAAATGCTAGAGAAACCAGTTATTGCTTTCATTAGCTTCATTTAATTCATAAATATCATAATTATAATGTTTTTTTATGATTAATGGATCTTGTATAATATAATCCTCTGCATCTTTAAAGGATTTGGCTTCCAATATCAATAAAACCTTATCACTTTTCTTTAAAAATCCACACAAAAATAAATTTCCCTCATAATGTATATTTTTTATATGTTCAACATGATTCTTCAATAAATCTTTAGTTAATCCTTTTCTTACTCTGTCTTTATAAATAACCACAAATTTCATTACAATCTTCCCTATAAAATTTTCATTTGAAAATATTTCCAAGACATTTGATTTTTTCCTTGATTTTGATTTTGTTTTGATGTTTATTAATTTTTGGTTTTGTTTTTGTAATATTTTCGAAGGTTTTATTGGGAATTTTATGTTTTTTAGTGGGTTTGTTGTGATAGCTACATCTAGTTTGATGTTTTTTCTCATTATAAAAACTTATCTAAAACTTCGATTTTTGGATTCTTCAGATTATAAAAAAAAAAAAACTCTTTAAAAATTGTAT
>WRMT01000293.1 GCA_009777005.1 Methanobrevibacter sp.
AAAAAAATAAAGAGTAGAAAACGCTTCAATTCAAAAACAAGCAACATAAAAAAAGAATCATATAAAAACAAAAATTAGTAATAAAAAAAATTTTCAAATCAGTAGGGTATTTGACACTGCCAAAAAAAATTAAAAAAATTAAAAAAACTCATCCATTCATATTTTTCAATCTTTGAATCTCTTCACTATGATACTTGATGGTTAAAGCATTAGCTGGTTTAGCATTTGTAACATGATGATCTTTTTCAAGTTTATAAATTAAGAATTTATCATTTTCAAGTTCAATAGCTCCATCTGAATCCTCAAACTCTAAGCTATTGATCTCATCAACAATATCTTCATACTCTTGTTTTTCTTCCATGATTAAATCATCAATAGCTATTCCTCTTAAACTCATGTTTAGCTGGATTGATAATCCTACAATGCCATTGACTTCTTTTCCTTCAATTTCAAAAGTAGATTTTCTTATTTCATTCATACTAAACAAAACATGATCTTTTGTTACTTCAGTAGCTGGAATTTCATTAGATATACCAATCAAATTTAGTTTATAAGAATTTTTCCACTTTCCAATCCTATAAATTGCATAGTTAATATCATTAAATGAAATCATCTTGGAATTAGCTGAATCTTTTGAATCTTTAAAATTTTTTTTATTATTTTCCATTAAAATAACCTCATAATCCTTAAAAAAATAAGAATATAAAAATATTATTATAATTTTCATTTAATTATATTAAATACAAATATTATAAATTGACTTATTATTATAGGAATTACAAAAAAATTATAAATTGACGTAATATCATAGTATTTATTAAAATTATAAATTTTTTCTAAATAAAGTATGGATCTAATCTCATTAATAATTATTTTTACTTTTATGAGGTATTCTATGGAAAAAATCAAAGTCGCCTTATGTCAAATGAATGTTGTAGATAATAAAGAGAAAAATATTAAAAGAGCAGTAGCTATGATAACTAAAGCTGCAAAAAAAGGAGTGGATTTAGCTATTTTACCAGAAATGTTTAATTGTCCTTATGAAAATGAAAAATTTCTAGAATATAGTGAAATCAGGGAAAATAGCTACACTCTAAAATCAATCTCATCAATAGCTAAAGAAAAGAATATCCATGTTTTAGCAGGTTCAATTCCAGAAAAAGTAATAACCAGTGAAAACACCCCAAATTTACCAACAAACTCAAAAACAATAGCTAAAGATAATGAAAACAAAGCACAAGAAAATATTTACAATACAAGCTTTTTATTTGATGATAATGGTAAAATTCTTGGATTTCATAGAAAAATGCATTTATTTGATATTGATATTAAAGATAAGGTCTATTTTAAAGAGTCAGATACTTTAAAAGCTGGAAATGAAGTCACAGTAATTGATACAAAATTTGGAAAAATAGGAATGGCTATTTGTTATGATATTCGTTTTCCTGAACTTTCAAGGTTAATGGCACTTAAAGGAGCAAAATTATTAATATTTCCAGGAGCATTCAACTTAACCACGGGTCCTGTCCATTGGAAATTGCTTTTTAAAGCTAGGGCATTAGATAATCAAGTTTTCACCATTGGAGTATCTCCTGCACTTGATAAAGATTTTAGCTACAATGCCTATGGACACTCAATAGTTTGCAATCCTTGGGGAGAAGCTATAGCTGAAGCTAAATATAATGAAGAGTTAATTGTTACTGAAATTGATTTGAAAGAAATAGCTAAAATAAGGGAAGAACTACCTATGCTCAATAATAGAAGATCAGATATCTATGAATTAAGGCAAAAGTAACAGATTAAACATTATTTTTACGAGACTAACACTTGAAACAACTAAAAAAAAAGATAAAATTAGGGGTTAAATTTAAAAAATGATTTTTATCCAGAAAAAAAGGAGTTATAAGAGTTGAATAGTATGAGAAGAAAAGATAGAGAAGTAGTAGCTATTGAAGATATTATTGAGATTATTAAAAAATGTGAAGTGTGTAGAATAGCTTTTTTTGATAAAAACTATCCATACATTATCCCTTTAAATTTTGGACACGAATATATCCATAAAAGTGAAGAATTAAATCTATATTTTCATGGAGCTACTGAAGGAAAAAAATTATCACTAATTGAAAACAATCTTAAAGTCGGATTTGAGATGGATTGTTCTCTTAAATTGCTTACTGGAGAAAATCCATGCGATTTTGGAATGGAATATGAAAGTGTTTGTGGAAATGGCAAAATAAAAATATTAGATGGAAAAGAAAAAATTGAAGGACTCAAGATTTTAATGGATCAATATTCTGAAGATAAGAATTATGAATTTGATGAAAAAGGATTGTTGAAAATAACTGTTTTTAAATTAGTAGTTAATGAAATAACAGGGAAAAGATCAAAAAAAACTTAAATAAGTTATTTTTAATGATTTTACCATTTTTCAAAAGTATAAAATTGAAAATAAAGTTAAAAAAATTAAAAAAAATAATAAAAATATAAAAAAAAAAGTTAAAAAAATTAAAAAATAATAAAAAAAATAATAAAAATATAAAAAAAAAAGTTAAAAAATAAAAAAACTAGCAAACTACATTAAGTTTACTTAATAGCTTTTTCTATTTTTTTAATAGCTTTGTTAGCTGCTTTTTTGAAATCTTTATCTTTTTCTTTTCTTCTAGCTTTCTTTATAAGAACAATAGCTTCTTCCACTTCCATGTCTCCAAGAGCACGAATAGCTGCAAGGCGAACTCCCCAGTCTTCTTCTTCCATCATAACTTCAGCTATGTCATCTATTTTATCAATTGCTTTCAGTTCTCCAAGAGATCTAACCGCTACTTTTCTAACACCAAAGTCTTCATCCTTAATAGCTAAGGCAAAATAATCAACAGCTTTCTCACTTCCAGTTAATTTTAAAGCAAAAGAAGCAAATCTTTTATATTCTCCTGTTTCATTAGTTACAATATTAATTAATTCATCTACAACAACATCCCCCATATTTCCAAGGATTTCTGCTGCTTTATGTCTAACTGGAGTGTTTTCATCTTTCATAGCTTCAATTAAAGGACCTATAGCTGTTTCATCTCTTATTCCATCTAAGCTATTAACAGCTTGCTTTCTTATCTCAACATCATTATCACTTAACTTTTCAATAGCTTCTTCCACTGAAAATTTTTCTTCCTTTTTAGTCATTTAAACCACACCAATAAAAAGTAATTTTTTTAAAACTCTCATTAAATTGTCTAATAATTATAATAAAATTTTCTCTCATAAATACTTTAAGGAAGAGTATATAAAGACCTCCTAAATTTGTTTTTAATACTATTTTATATTTAAAAGATAGATTATATTTTCCACTTTATTTAAAAAAATAAAAAGTATAAAATGAAAAAATTAAAAGTTGAATATTAACATATAGCTCATCGAGAAATAATATTCATATAAGATTTGTTCATATTAACTATTTTTTGTAATTTAAAAATTTTATATTCCTTGAAGAAAAGTTTGA
>WRMT01000294.1 GCA_009777005.1 Methanobrevibacter sp.
TTTGTGTAGTTTCATGGCTTTTTCAAGCTCACCCCAAGTATCATATATAAGTGCTTGATTACCCAAAGATACTTGTAAACTGTCTTTGTTGTTGAGTTCTCGGCAAATTTCTTCTTGTCTTTTAAGTAGTTTCATGGCTTCTTCAAACTCACCCCAATCCTTTAGTGTAAGTGCTTGATTACCCAAAGATACTTGTAAACTGTCTTTGTTGTTGAGTTCTCGGCAAATTTCTTCTACTTCTTTGAGTAATTTCATAGCTTCTTCAAACTCACCCCAAGCATAGTATATGTTTGCTTGATTACCCAAAGATACTTGTAAACTGTCTTTGTTGTTGAGTTCTCGGCAAATTTCTTCTACTTCTTTGTGTAATTTCATGGATTCTTCAAGCTCACCCCAAGCATGGTATATGTTTGCTTGATTACCCAAAGAATTCTGTAAATCACTTTTGTTACTTTGTTGTTTGGCTATTTGGGTTGTGTATTTGTATATCTGACTGGCATAATCTAAATGTCCCGTATCTTGCAAAAAACGAGCTAGTAAAAAAATACCAGGAGTATTATATTTTGATAGATTATTCATGATTCTTTGGTATGATTTTTTTAACGTGTTTTTTGTTGAGTTTTCTATTTCAGCCCAATAACAATGTAAATAATAGCGATAATAATTGAAGTCATTATCATGGAGTTTTATGAAAAATTCTAAATCCCATAGTTTTCGTGGTTTTTCTTCAAAATATTCAGTTAATTTTTCATGGAAAAATTCTTTGTTATTTTTTAAGTAGTAATGTTCAATTGTTTGATTTATTTGTTGGTGATAAAAATTTATTAGTAAAAGGTTTGCATTGTCTTTTTCTATTAAATAGGGTTTTAAATCAAAGTAAAGTCTGGACCATATGATAAAAGGTAATTTCTCTATTTTTGGAGCATATGTAGATTTACGTTCCTCATAGTCATCCATAACTTCTTTATCACGAGATAATATTTCTATCATTTCGTTTTCTGATAGTCCATTTCTTGAACTTGCTAAATAAGCTAATGTTTTGGTTGTTAATATTCTCCCATGGTTTTCATCTGAGGATAGTCTTTTTAAACTGTGGTTTATAAGTTCTGTTATTGTTTCTGGTAATTTAAAGTTTTGTGTGTCTGATTTCCAGTGGAGAACTTCTTCAAATGCAAGCATTAAAAATAATGGAGAACTTGAAACCTTAAATTTCTCAATTATTTCATTTTTTTGATCTTTTGTTAATGTTCTATTAGCTTCTTTTAGCCAAGAATTTAAAAGATATTTTCCATCATTTAATTCCATTTTAGCTAATGTTTTAATATTTTCCTTGGGTATTTTATTATTTATAGCTTTCATTGTTTTGTTTTCTTCGGAATTATCATATATTGTTGATATTATGATTTTCACATTTTTAGGCAGGTATGTTGGAAGCCATGCTAATTCCTGTGAATTTTCTATTTCTGATAGTTGATTTACAGCATCTATAAAAATAACTAATTGTTCATGACCTATAGCTAATCCTAATATATTTCGACACTCTTCCAGAAGTTTTCGATAATCATCTGGAACTTTTTGATTTATAAGTTCTTGGTATTCTTCTGGAGTCATTTGAATATCTTTGAAATAATTTGTTACTACCTCTTTAGCTATGTTATCAAGTAATGATACTATATTAAAAGATCGTGGACTTGCACCTATATATCTTGAAACAATCTTTTTATCAGATTTTTTTAGTGTTTGGCTTATGTGTGCAAGTAGTGCTGTTTTTCCAAGACCTGATTCGCCAACGACAGCTAAAGGTCTATCATTATCTGAATTTACGTAATCATTAATTTTTTTAATTATATCTTTTCTTCCTACGAATCCTTTAGATTTTTTTTTTGCAAAATTATTGTGTATTCTTATTTCTTTTTCCAAAGGATTTTCTTCATAGTCTTGGATTTGTCTTAAAATAGTTTTTGATAGAGAATCATACACATCATCACAAAACTTTTCAATGTGATCATATGTGATTGTATTCTTTTTAGATTCATTTGAAATATCTGATTCATAAAAGTAGACTTTGTTTGAAAGTTCGCTTTTTAACTGGTTTTTTAGCTTTGTTACTAATTTTACATTTTTTTCATCAATATTTCCATCTTTATCAAAGTTAAAAAAAGATTTTAAATTCTCATGGTATTTTGGATTTTCGGTTTTTATTTCTCTAAAAAAGGCAAAGGCATGATTTTTAGAGTTAGGATTTAGTACTCCTTTTATTACTTCTTGTTCTGTAGCTGAAGTGAAATATTTTTGAGCTATTTCATCATTCCTATTGTATATTTCTAGTACCTTGTCTTGTAAGATTGTTCTTATTCTCTCTTCTACCTCAGTCCATGGTTTAGAATCATCAGGGTCCCTATATTTTCCTGTTCTTGGTTGGAGAATATATTTTGGTGGAACACTATTTTCATCACATTTATACCATTTATCAAAAATAGCTTTATCCTTCTTATGTTCAATAAGTTTGTATATTTGTTCATATTCTTCTTTTTTTATTTCATAGGGTAGTGGATTCCACCCATAACGATTTCCTAAAAGAACAATGAAGTTAGGTTTTGGTGTAGTTACTTGACACCGTTCAATTTCATCGAGACAAATCTTCATTGTCTTTTGATTGTATTGTGCTTCATCACTCACACCCCAACGAAGGTCAATAGCTTGGAAACTAAAATGTTTATCTTCACATAGCTTTTTTAATCTAGGAAAAACATTTTTTTGTAAGGCATCTCTTTCAACTTTTAAATCAT
Source organism: Methanobrevibacter sp. (assembly GCA_009777005.1). Classification (GTDB taxonomy): domain Archaea; phylum Methanobacteriota; class Methanobacteria; order Methanobacteriales; family Methanobacteriaceae; genus Methanorudis. Next base: position 2,790 of record WRMT01000294.1, read on the forward strand.
CAAAAGTACTACTTACAAAAACTCTAAAAGTTTTGCTTACAAGTTCAACAGTAGCTAAGCCATCTTCTCCTTTATTATTATCCCCTGACATATTTTTACTCTCTCTTTTAATTTTAATGTTGACATGGTTCCTTTTTTAAGCTTGTTAGTGGCTTTATTTTCCTAGTTATTTCAACTGATACTTTTTTCTGGGCATTATCAGTTGATTGTTTTCAAATAATTTTTTAAAAAATATAGTCATATAATAACATCATGATAGCTGATTTTGACTTAATTATCCTTTTTTTTAAAAAAAAATTATATTATAATAAAAAGATTGTTATTATGAAAGTTTAAATAGGTATTTTAAACATTTTTATTTATTCAAAAAGCAATTATTAAAAAGTTTTAAACATTTATAATTAAAAAGTTCTATTGATTATACTTATAGTTTAAAAGCCACACTTATATATTGATTAAAGAAAAAAGTTTAATGAAGATTCATGACAATATTTCTAGTAAGAATATTAATAAAATTAAAATTTATAAAACTTATTAACTTTAAATATAAAAAACATTTCAACATTTATTTAAAAAAATGGCAGTGTCAAATATGTTACTGATATGAAAATTTTGTTTGTATGCAGTGTTTTTGCTGAATAACATGTTTAAATGAAATCATTGTTTAGTAACATCTCTGCCAAAACTTTTAATTCA
>WRMT01000295.1 GCA_009777005.1 Methanobrevibacter sp.
GCCTCCAACAATAGCTTCTAATATGCGTGTATGGGGTCCTCCATCTCCTACAGGAGCAGTTTGTCCAGATTTTCCACAAAAACCTACACTCAATTTAAAATCAGATCCAAGAGCATCAACATGATTTAGTGTTTCTAAAACATTTCCTGATAATGAAACATCTCTTAAAGGATTTTTCACCTGACCGTTTTCTATTTTGAAAGATTCTGCAGCGTTAAACTGGAAAATACCTTTCCCTGTATCTACTTGTCCTCCTCTTGAACCTTTAAGATATATTCCTTCTTTTATATCTTCAATTAATTCTTCAAAACTCATATTTCCTGGTTCAAGATAGGTATTACTCATTCTTACTATTGGTTGATCACTTACTGTTGATCTTGCATTTCCTGATGATTTCATATTTAATTTTGAAGCAGATTCTCGAGAACTTAATAAGGATACAAGTTTTCCATCTTTAATAATTTGTGTTTTTCCAGTTTCCACACCTTCCACATCATATGCATAATATCCAAAACCATCATAGCTTGGATCATCAATTATATTCACGATTTCTGAACCTATTTTAGCTCCCATTTTATCTTTTAAAATAGAATCATTTTGTAAAATTAAATCTGCTTCTACTGCATGTCCCACTGCTTCATGTATAAAAACACCTGTTAAATCATTATCTGCTATAATTGTAAACTTTCCTGAAGGAGGTGTCGCTGCTTTTAGTAATCTTGTAGCTTTTTCTCCTATTTCTCTTGCAAACTTTTCAATATCTTCATTTTTTAAAACTTCAAATCCTTTGGTTCCACCAATACTACCATGACCAAATTGGATTATATCTCCAGAAGATGCTGCTGCATTTAAAAATAGTCCTATTTTTGTTTCATCCATTACTATTGAACTACCTTCACTACTTAGAAAAACACTTTGAGATTCACTATCTGAATAGCTAATAGTCGTACTTACAACATTGCCAACATTAGCTGCTTTATTAGCATCTAAAATTAATTCTTTTTTTTCTTCAATTGAAACATTTGATACTGGTATTTTAGGGGATGTTTTTACTTTATTTTCTATTATCTCATTTTCAGCTAATTTTACATCTCCAGATAGAGAATTAGATATTTTTAATGCTGTTTTAGATATTTCATCTAATTTACTTAAATCATTTGTAAAAGCAAAACCCCAAGCACCATTTTTCAAAACTCTGATTCTAGCTCCAATGTCTATTCCAGTGTTTATCTCTTGAATTTTCCCATCTTTCATTAAAACATTGTTGCTGTTCCCTTCTACTGCTCTTATATCTGCATAATCAACACTTGATTCTATTTTATTAATTATTTTTCTAAATAAATCTAAATTTTCTTCCATAATTCCCCTACTTTATTTTTATTCGCTAAAATTAGCTATTGTTTTTTTATGTTTTTTTAATAATTTTTTTATCTAATTTATTTATTATTTTGCTTATTTATTGGATAAATCATACTAATATTGAAATTATTTTTTATAATTTTTTTATCTAATTTATTTATTATTTTGCTTATGTATTGGATAAATCATACTAATATTGATATTATTTTTTATATTTTATGAATAATCTTTTCTATGCTTATTTATATTTTTCAAGGTATTTGTATTTTGTTTAAAATAAGGAATAGATTTAGCTAATTATTTTTTTTTTAAATAAAAAATCTATAATTATAATGAGTAATATAATGAAATAATGTTTTGACTTGTTTTGTTTTTTTAATTACTAATAACTTTTTAATTTTTTTATAAGGATTAAATATTTTCTGTTTTTTTATTTTAGTAATTATTATAAATTTAAATAATTTTAATATTGCTTATTTTTAAAGAAATCCTTTTATACTATTTTAAATATTTTTAAAATTATTAAATTAATCTTTTTAGCGTTGATTAAAAAGCAGATTATAAGTTATAACTTAATCCAATACCTTATTAGCAGTAATTTTATAGTAAGATTTAAATATAAGAATTACTAATTATTTTAATGAAAAGGTATTAACTGATAATAATCTTGTTTAAAGTAGGTTATGTATAGAATTATATGTAAATTTATGAATTTATTCTTTATGATATGTGCTATGTAACATTATATGAATTTAGTTTATAAATTATGAAATATGTAGTATCATATGAATTTATTTTATTTGTTATGTAATATGTAGTATATTACATGACTATTCTATGGGATAACTATAATTTTATTATCTGTTTTTGATGAACATTATTTTAATGGGGAGGCGATTATAATGTTTATTTCTTCAAAAATCGTGGCAGACTTCAGTTTTGATTTTTCTTGCAAAGCAAAAAATCTTAACACAATATGATATTAACAAAAAGGAGTTTGATACTTTTGAAGAGTAACCATAAAAGATTTTTCATTGGATCTATTTTAATATTTATCTTATATTTAATAGGAATGGCTATGGTTCCAGCTATTTCTACCGTAACAGTAACAGCTAAACCTAGTGCAGATTCAAATTTGCCATATGTAAACCATACAAAAACATGGTATAATTTTTGTCCCCTGTGTGGGAGTTATGATACTTTAACAATAAATCCTAAAGGAACATTTGAAGTTGAATTAACTTGCTCTGATTGTGGAGCTGACTATTGTGGTGTAACAGGTAAGGATAAACATGGATATGGTTCTAGGGGGAACATTATATCTACTGATAATAATTATCCAAGAAATAATCTTTTCATGGAATTGATGATGTAATAAATCACTCAATAATCTTATTGAACCTTATTTATAATTAACTTGATATTTATGATAATTTAGCTACTTTTTTTAATAATTTAGCTACATTATTTTACATAAATTAGACACATAATAATAAAAATATATTTATTATTAAGAAAATCATTTTTGAAAAAATCTGTTTATTTGTTGTTTATTTAAGTTTAGAAAACAACTGTCAGATATTTGTTGAATGTAGAAACTAGATTTATTTAATTCATATTTCTACAATCTATTTTATTTTTTTTATTTTTACATTATTTTATTGAATATTAATTAGTGTTTTTTCATTGACCACAAAATATTTATATTATTTTATTTGATAGCTGTTGATGTTTTTTCATTGACCGCAAAATATTTATATTATATAAACTTAATTATAAGAGTGAATAATAGTAATTAATTTATTTTTCTGAATTGCTATTTAGTATAAACTAAATATTATGGTATATATTATTTTTACATGATTGAGTATTATTGTACTATAGTTTTTTTTTAATTAGAGGTGAAAAAAATGATTATACAAAATGATTTACAACATTTCTGTTGTGGTCCTAAAGGTTGCCAAATGGAACTTTCCTATGGCGAGATGATGGATGCAGAATAATAATAATTTTTAATGCAATTACTTTGCTTATTATTTAACAAGGTGTCTGGTAATTCGAAAAAATTGAAAGTAGGAGATATGTTATTTAACATGTTTGGAGTTCATTAAATG
>WRMT01000296.1 GCA_009777005.1 Methanobrevibacter sp.
AATTTTATTGTACTTATTAATATTTTTATGTATACTTGAATTTGTAAAAATATAATTTGAAAATAGCTAAAAACAGAAAAATAGCAATTAAAATTAAATTTGATAGTTAGGTGAATAAATGAGTTATATTATTGAAACAAAAGATATAACCAAGGATTTCGGCGATTTCAGAGCTGTTAATTCAATCAACTTAAAAGTTCCAAGAAATACTGTTTATGGTATTTTAGGACCAAATGGAGCTGGAAAAAGTAGCTTAATTTCCATGTTATGCACAGTTCTAACACCTACTAGTGGGACAGCTATTGTAAATGGTTATGATATTGTAAAAGAAGCTAATAATGTTAGAAAATCAATTGGTATTGTTTTTCAAACAAGAGCATTAGATGATATATTAACAGGGAGAGAACATTTAGAAATGCATGCTGCACTTTATGGGGTTCCAAAAGAGATTAGACAAGAGAGAATTGAAGGTGTTTTAGAGTTAATAGCTCTTGGGAAAAAAATTGATGAATATACAAAGAATTATTCTGGAGGAATGAAAAGACGTTTGGAAATAGGAAGAGGACTTATTCATCATCCTAAGCTATTATTTTTAGATGAACCTACACTTGGTCTGGATATTCAGACAAGAGAAAGTATTTGGAAATACATTGAAGAGTTAAAAACTAGCATTGATATTACTATTCTTTTAACAACTCACTATCTTGAAGAAGCAGATAGTCTTTGTGATGAAATAGCTATTATAGATAAAGGAAAAATAATAAAAGAAGGTTCTCCTAAAAATTTAAAATCAGAATTAAAATCAGATACAATAACAATTACCTCACCTGAAGTGGAAAAAATAGAAGAAGTTATGAAAAATCAACAGTTTATACAAAATATTATCATAAATAATAAGGAAATAAAGCTTTCAGTAGAGAAAGGAGAAAATTTAATTCCAAAAATAGTTAGAATTGCTGAAACTAAAAACATTGGTATTGAATCAATTGAATTAAAGCATCCTAACCTTGAAGAAGTTTTTATAAAATATACTGGTCATAAAATTAGTGATAAGTGAAAAAATGAGTGAATTAGAAGGGATATACACGATATGGTTAAGGGAAGCTAAAAGATATATTCGTTATAAGTCTAGAATAATCACGGCTGTTTTCACACCTCTTCTTTGGTTGTTAGTATTTGGAATGGGTCTTGGAACAGCCATAAGATTTGGTGGAACTACTGGAGGATATCAATCCTTTATTTATCCAGGAATAATATCTCAAAAAATATTATTTACTTGTGTAATGTCAGGTGTTGGAATAATAATGGATAAACAATACGGGTTTTTAAAAGAGATAATGGTAGCACCATTATCAAGAGCTTCAATAAGTTTGGGAAAAGCTTTAGGAATAAGTACTGGAGCTATATTACAAGCAATAATTCTTTTATCCTTATCATTTTTGGTTAATGTGGAAATGACCCCAGTAATTTTTATTGTAGCTACTTTTGTTTGTATAGTTATATCCATAGGATTTTCCTGTCTTGGATTATTCATAGCTTCGTTCATGGATAGTATGGAAGGTTTTAACTTAGTTATGAGTTTTGTTATATTGCCAATTTTCCTTTTAAGTGGAGCATTGTTCCCTGTTTCAGGATTACCTAATTGGTTAAGTTTTATCGTATACCTTGATCCATTGACCTATGGAGTAGATGCACTAAGAGGAGTAATTCTTGGAGAATCTGTTTTACCTGTTGAAATAAGCATAACTGTAACCATATTATTTGCAGTAATTATGGTGTTCCTATCTGCTCTAGTATTTACTAAAAAAGAACAAAATTTAATGTAATAGTAGTACTGGTAATAATAATAGTAATGGTAACAAAGACAGGATCATGGAAGTTATTTAGAAACCTAGTTGATTTTGAAGTATTTGTAATTGGTTTATGAAGAATATAAGAGTTTAAATATAATAATCGTGATTTCATGACAAATGTGTTTATTTTAGGTGCTGGAGGATTCGGAAGAGAAATTTTAGATTTTTTCACTGATTTAGGAAGAGAAAAAGATGTTTTGGGGTTTTTAGATGAAAATTCTCAAATTAAAGGAGAAATAATTAATAATAAAACTGTTTATCATACTTCTCAACTAAATGAGTATAATCCTGAAGATGTTAAATTGGTATGTGGAATTGGAATTCCATCGAAAAGTAGAACTAAAATAATTGAAAAGACTAAAAAAATGGGATTTGAGTATGAAACTATAATTCATCCCTCTGTTATGATATCAAAATGGGTAGAAGTTGGAGAAGGAACTGTTATATGTGCCGGATCTATTTTAACCACTCAAATAAAAATTGGAAACTTTTCTATCATTAATTTAGCATGTACAGTTGGTCATGATGTTACAATTGGAAATTTCACTACTCTTTCTCCTGGGACTCATATTTCTGGCAATGTATCCATTGGAAATGAATGTTTTTTTGGAACTGGGTCTGTAACTGTACAAGGAGTAGAAATTGGAGATAATTCTATTATAGGTGCTGGTGCAGTTATATCAAAATCTATTCCTAGCTTTTCTTTAGTAGTTGGAGTTCCTGGAAAAGTAATTAAGAATCTTAAATAGAATTTATTATTGCAATCTAATGGAAACTAAATAATCAAAGTTTATAGAGGATAAAAATGGAAATTTTAGGAATAATACCTGGAAGAAAAGGCAGTAAAGGTGTTTTAAATAAAAATATAAGGAAAATTAATGGCAAACCTTTAGTTTCTTATTCCATTGAAGCTGCTTTGGATTCTAAATACATAAAAAAAGTTGTTGTTTCTAGTGACAGTGATGAAATACTGGAAATTGCAAATAGCTACGATGTTGAATTTATTAAAAGACCAGAATATTTAGCACAAGATGATTCAACTATTGTAGACGGGATTAAATACACATTAGATGTTTTCAAGGAATCCAACAATTATTTTCCAGAAATATTAGTGCTTTTACAACCTACTTCTCCTTTAAGGGATTCAAATGATATTGATGAGGCGATAAAGATGTTTTTAGAAGATGAAAGCACGGATTCTCTTATTAGTGTTTCTAAATTCAATCATAATCCTTTATGGAGTTTAAAAATTGAAAATGATTTTTTATCTCCTGCTTTCAAAGCAGAATTTTTAAACAAAAGAAGACAAGAATTACCTGATCTTTTTTTACCTAATGGAGCTATATATATTATAAAAACAAGTAAATTAATGGAAAAAAATAGCTTTTTCTTAAAAAAAACTAAAGCATTTTTAATGAACGAGGAAAAAAGCTTGGATATTGATACGGAATTAGATTTAAAACTTGTTAAATGTTTGTTAAAGAATAATAAATAATAATCTTTTTCATAGAGATGTCCTCAATTTAAATTCGAATTTTTATATTTTTTTATATAATAAAAATAGTTTAAATAAATTATAATTTAGTTATTAATATATTATGTTAAAAA
>WRMT01000297.1 GCA_009777005.1 Methanobrevibacter sp.
AAAAAATTAATCTTGAAAAAACATAACGAACATAAATTTCATAAATATTTTTTATGTTTATTATGTTAGTATGAGTGATTACAAAATAACGCTACTAAATAATATAAAGTGAAAATTTAGAAGAACAAAAGGACTAAACATAAAACTGGGACAAAAACGAATAAGATGTAGAGAAAAAAATGATTAAAATATAGTCTCTAAGAAAAAGTTTCTGATAAATGATTTCTTTAAATTATTATTTAATTTAAATAATTTGAGTTATATATTCTTTAATTTAATAAAATATTTTTATAAAATTTTTATTTTTAAAAATATTAATTATAAAAATGTAATTTTATAAATAAAGAGTATAAATTAATATTTAAAATAATGATTACTTAAAAATTTTATTTCCAATAATATAAAAGATATATGAAATTAATAGTTTTAATTTAAAAAAAAAAACTATAATTATTTCGTTTTATTTTTATCTTATTACTTCTAAAATCATATCCAAGTTATCTGATTGGAAAACATCTACCTTTTTACCACTTTCACCAACAACTTCTTTTTTCATATTAATATGTTCCTTTGTTATAATATTTTCATCAATAGCTATTTCCCCATTTTCTTCTAGTAATTTAGCTATTTTCTCAGGAGTATTAGAGCTTAAATATTTAATTATTTTTGGAGCATCAGCTTTAAATTGAGGTCCAATTTTATCCATAGCTGGAATGATCTCCACAACTTTTTCTCTAATATCTGGTTTTCCTATTCTTATATCTAAATTAGCTATTTTTAAAGTTCCTTTTATATCTTCTATATATTTTTCAAAAATAGTTTTTAACTCATCATTGGTGTAAACATTAATTTCATTTATTGGAGCATTTAAAGGGATTTTAGAAGCAGATTTAAATCTTCTAACCTCACCAATAAGCTCAATAGCTAAATCTCCTTGATTTTCTAATGTTTCATCGATTAAATCATCATCCACATTAGGCCAATAGCTAATATTTATACTTTGATAATTTTCAAGGTCTATCTCATCTCCACTAGTAAAATGTTGATAGACTTCATCTACAAAGTGTGGAGTGATAGGAGATAATAGCTTTAAAGATGTTTCAATAACCTTTTTTAAAGTATATTTAGCAGAAGATCTGGAATCTTCTTTAATTTCATCATTATACAATCTATACTTAACAGCTTCAATATATTCATCACAAAAATCATGCCAAATGAATTTTTCAATTGAATTTATAGCTATTGAAAAATTGTAAGTGTCAAAAGCACTACTAACTTCTTGATTTAAAATATTCAACTTTGAAAGTATCCACTTATCAAGAGGAAGTAAATTATTTTTGATTTTATTTTCTTCATTCTCATTAGCTATGTTTTCATTTAAAATATGGATGCTAATAAATCTAAATGCATTCCAAAACTTTCTTAAAAATTTGTAACCATATTTTATATCTTTCCAATCAAAAGCAAGATCAGAACCAGGTGTACTATTTGCTGCCCATGTTCTAAGTGCATCAGCACCATATTTTTCCATAACTTCATCTGGAGCTATTACATTTCCTTTTGATTTACTCATCTTATACCCATCTTCACCAAAAACCATTCCATTTATAACAATTTCTTCAAATGGTTTTTTTCCTTCTAAAGCTAGTGTTCGAACTGTGGTATAAAATGCCCAAGTTCTTATTATATCATGCCCTTGAGGACGTAAATTAGCTGGAAAATTATTAGAAAAATTTGAATTAGGCCATTCAGCTATTGCCAGTGGTGAAATTGAACTATCCATCCATGTATCTAAAACATCTTCTTCACCAGTAAAATCCTTACATCCACATTCACAATCAATAGAAGGAGATTTTTGGGTTGGATCAACAGGTAAATCTTCAACATTAGGTAAATGAATTTTTCCACAATCATTACAAAACCAAACAGGAATTGCAGTGGCAAAAATCCTTTGTCTTGAAATACACCAATCCCACTCCATAGAATCAGCCCAATTTAAAAGTCTACTCTTCATATGAGAAGGAACCCAATTCATAGAGTTAGTAGCTACTTTCACATCACTGATTAGCTTATTAACTCCAACGAACCATTGTTTTTTAACTAAAATCTCAATTGGTGTTTTACATCTCCAGCATTGACCAACATTTTGATCCACTTTTTCTTGCTTTGTAATATATCCTTGACTTTTGAGATCATTAATCGTAGCTACCTTACATTCATTTAAAGTCATTCCAGCATACTTTCCAGCTGCTTGAGTCATGATTCCATTTTCATCAATAGCTTCAATAATATCTAAATCATATTTATTTACCCATGAAACATCAGTTTTATCACCAAAAGTACAAATCATTACTGCACCTGTACCAAATTCAGGATCAACCTCGTCATCAGCTATTATTTGAACATTTTGACCTGATATTGGAACTTTAAGCTTTTCACCGAGTAAATGTTTGTATCTTTCATCTTCTGGATGGATTACAACTGCAACACAGGCAGACATAAGTTCAGGTCGAGTAGTAGCTATTAAAACGCCATTATCCTCAAAATTTGGATTTGATTCATTTTTATCATTTTTTGGATTTGATTCATTTTTATCACTATTTGAATCTGCACTTGGAAAGATAACATAGTTTAAAAAGGTTTCATTACTACTATATTCAACTTCTGCAAAAGCTATAGCTGTTTCACATCTTGGACACCAGTTAACAGGATGAATGCCTTGATATATAAGATCATTTTCATACATTCGCAGGAAAGACTCTTGGGTCTTTTTCATGTACTCTGGAGTCATAGTAACATATTCTCTACTCCAATCTTGAGAAAATCCAAGAGACTGCATTTGATTTTTCATTAAAGATATATTTTTTTTAGTTAAATCAACACACAATTGTCTAAATTCCTCTCTAGAAAGATCATTTTTTTTAATATTATGTGTCTCTTCAACTTTAACCTCAGTTGGAAGTCCATGACAATCCCATCCTTGAGGGAAAAAAACATCAAAACCTTTTAATCGCTTATAACGTGCAATCATATCAATGTAGACCCAATTTAGCACATGCCCCAAATGAAGTAATCCAGTTGGGTAAGCTGGTGGAGTATCAATTATATATCTTGGTTTTACTCCATCACCTATAAATTTATAAATTTGATCTTTAGTCCATTGTTTTTGCCATTTTTCCTCTGTTTTATGGTCATAATCTTTAGGAATATTCTTATGTGTCATGGTATGCTCCAATTTTTGATAAAATTATAAAATTATTAATTATTTAACTATTAAATTATTTAATTAAAAAAAAATTTAATTAGTTTTTTACTAATAATAATCATTAATCATATTATAAATACATATAAAACTAATTTAAAAGAAAATTAGTTTTATATGTATTTATAATATGATTAATGATTATTATTAGTAAAAAACTAATAATAATCATTAAT
>WRMT01000298.1 GCA_009777005.1 Methanobrevibacter sp.
TATTTCCAGTGAATTATTTATACTAGATATATGGTGGTTTTGGTTGAGTTCTTAAATTTTGATAAGGTATTAAATAAATAATATTACTTATTTTTTAATAATAATCTCTTAAAGGTGATATTTTTAATATATTTTATTTAAATATTGGATATTAATTCAAATAACGATAATAATCCTGAATTTAAAATTATAAGAATTTTTTAAAATATTTATTAATTAAGAACTTTATCAAATTGACTATACATAATTTAAGTAATTTATTTATTTTCTATTTTTAATCATTTTTAAAGGAATTTTCATGAAAATTTTAGTTATTCAAGAATCAGACTGGCTAGAAAGAAACCCACATCAACAACATCATTTAATGGATAGAATGAATGTTAAAGGGCACGATATTAAAGTAATTGATTATCCTATTGATTGGAATAAGGATAAAGAAAAAAAAGGATTGATTTACCCAAGAGAAGTTTATGACAACGTTTATAAAGTTGACAATAGAGCTAGTATTCAGGTAATTAGACCAAGTTTTATTAAAATTCCTGTTTTAAACTATTTATCTCTTTATTTTTCTCATAAAAAAGAAATTGAAAAGGAAGTCAATGATTTTCAACCTGATGTTATAGTTGCTTTAGGTCTTTTAAATGCTTATATTGGATCTAAAATAGCTAAAAAGCATAAAATTCCTTTCCTATATTATTTAATCGATGTTTTGTATAGATTAATTCCTGAAAAAGTTTTCCAATATTTTGGAAAAATGATAAATAAAAAAGCAATAGCTAATTCAGACATGGTTATTACAATAAATCAACGATTAAAAGAGTTAGCTATTGAACTTGGATCAGATGAAGATAATACTCTTGTTATTGATGCTGGAATTGATTTAAATCAATTTAACCCCGCATTAGATGATTCAAACATTAGAGGAGAATATGATATTTCTAAAGAAGAATATGTATTATTTTTCATGGGATGGATTTATGATTTTGCAGGAATGAAGGAATTAGCTATTGAACTTGGTAAAAACAAAGATAAGTTCAAACACATGAAAATTATTCTTGTAGGAGATGGAGATGCATATGAGGATATGATTAAAATCAAAAAAGAGCATAATCTTAGAAATCAGTTGATTTTAACTGGAAAACAACCTTATACTAAAATTCCAGAATTTTTGGCAATGGCTGATTTTTGCCTTCTTCCAGCATATAAAGATGAGGAGATAATGCAAGATATTGTCCCAATAAAATTATATGAATACTTAGCTATGAAAAAAGTTGTTTTAGCTACTAATTTACCAGGAATATTTAGAGAATTTGGAGAAAATAATGGGATAGTTTATATTAATGAAGCAAAAGAAGTATTAAACATTATACAACAGATAATTGATAATAATAATTATGAGGATATAGCTAATGCTGGTAGAGATTTTGTTAAATCAAATGATTGGGAAAATATTACTAATAATTTTGAAAAAACACTAAGAAACTTGATTAAGGAATATAAATAATAGCTATTTTTTTATAATTTTTTTTAAAATAATTTATAAATTTTATTTTAAAAATTAATAAATATTAATAATAAATATTTATTTTTTAATACTTAATTTTATTTTTTTATTACTTAATACAAAATCTTTTGGTTTTTTTCTTAATCATTAATCATTTTAAAAAAAAGTATATATATCAGCTAAAACATATACATTTTAATAAAAATTAATTAAAAGTGATTTCATGAAAAAAGAATTATTTTATGGAAAAGGAATGAATTTAATCCAAAATGACTTTCCTGATATTTATGAAGCTATTGTAGGCTTAAACGAAGCTGTTTATACTGGGAAAACTCTTGATTATAAAACTCAAAAATTAATAGCTGTAGCTATAGTTGCATCTCATTCAGATGATAGAGCTATTGAAAGACAGATAAAAAGTGCAATAAATGAACTTGGAGCCACTAAGGATGAAATTATGGATGTTCTTAGAATTGTCCTTTTAACCTCAGGAATGCCTCGTTTTGTAAAAGCGGTTAAAATTTTGTATGATGTCGAGAAAAAATAAATATTTTCTTATTTTTTATTTTTTTTAAAATTGTTTTAACTTGATTTATATAGTATCCTGATAATCATGACTTAAAGCCTTTTTAATTGAAACAATAGTCTCATTTAAATCTTCTACTTTGTATCCTCCTATATAAAAGTGATCTTGGGATTTTTGATTGAGTTCAAACATTAAGTTATTCATGAATCTTTGTCTAATTCTTTCTTGAATACATAAAATAATCAATGAATCAAGAATATCTCTATAAAGTTCTTTAATTTGTTTATAATCTTTTTTATTATTACTTCTAACAATATTTACAATTTCATCAATTTTATCTAAAGTATCTTCTTGAAATTCTTTTTTATACATAAATTAATCACCATTACTATTATATTTCTTATTGATATGTATATTTTTCATGAGAATGTTTTTACACTAAGAATATTTTTAAGATAAATTTTAACTTAAACTTTATTTTTAACTCCATAAAAAACCTTAAATTTTTCAACTCCTTATGAAAACTTTAAATTGATAATAATGTTTTTTTATAGAAAGCTTTTTATATAGTTATTATCATATATTTTGATATCATTTATTTTTGTGATTAGATATAATACTTCAAGTTTATACTATTTTTCTTATACTTTCACTTATTTAAATGTGTATTTAATAAAACTCTTTTTGGGATAATTCCCTGGATGTGGCTTAAACGCTGAACAAGAGGTGTAATAATGTATAAATATATTAGAGATGCTTGGAAAAACCCTGATAATTCTTATGTCAGAGAACTTATGTGGATACGTGCTCCAAAATGGAGAAGAGAAAAAGTAATTCAGAGAATAGACAGACCTACACGACTTGACCGTGCTAGATCGTTAGGATACAAAGCTAAAAAAGGATATGTTCTTGTTAGAACTAGAGTTAGACGTGGTGGAAGACGTAAATCTCGTTTTAAAGCAGGTCGTAGACCAAAGAGAATGGGTGTAAAAAAGATAACTCCTGCAAAATCTATTCAAAGAATAGCTGAAGAACGTGTAGCTAAAAAATATCCTAATATGGAAGTTTTAAATTCATACTGGGTATGGGCTGATGGTAAATCCAAGTTCTACGAAGTTATTCTAGTTGATCCTCAAAATCCATCTATTATTAATGATAAAAAAATTAATTGGATTTGTGAAAAACAGCATAAAAATAGAGCTCTTAGAGGCTTAACAAGTGCTGGTAAAAAAGGTCGGGGACTTAGAGTAAAAGGAAAAGGTGCTGAAAAAATAAGATAATTTATTTTTTCTTATTTTTATTTTTTTTAATGTTATTTTTAGATTGTTATTAATTATATCCTATTTTCAATCTTGTTTATAAATTTAATATTCATTTTTATTATAGATCTTGA
>WRMT01000299.1 GCA_009777005.1 Methanobrevibacter sp.
AACTTGAAATGTTAATTTATACTTTCTATTTTATAATTTTTTTAGTTATAATAACTATTTTTTAAAATAATAATATTAAGATGGGATTATGTTGAATTAAATAATATTTAAATCCTATTTTTCTAATTAAATTAGATTTATAAAAATCATTAATTAGAAACTTTTCTTCCAAGACTATATTTTAAAATATTTTTTTTATAGCTATTAAAATACAAAAAATTAAATTATGAATATTTAATAATTGTTATTTATGTAATGAATTTTTATTAAGAAAAATCCATAATATTTCCTAATTTTTTTGCACTTACACTTACCCTTAAATAGTATTCTAAATACCTCATATTTTTTTTAGTTCTATGTCAAACAATAAAACTCTCTATTGGATAATTTTCGTAGCAGCAAATGGTGGATTATTGCTAGGTTTAAACTTAGCTGGAATTTCAGGAGCAATTAATTCTATTCAAAGTTTTTTCAATTTAAATGATCATGCTTTAGGGATTGTTGTAAGTTCACTTTTTATAGGCTGTCTTATTGGTGCTTCCTCAACAGGATATTTTATTGAAAAATATGGAAGAAAAAAAGTCATGATTTTTTCTTCGGTTTTATTTGCAATATCTTCACTAGGCTGTGCATTTGCACAATCTTATATTTTTCTTGTGATTTTCCGTTTGATTGGGGGGATTGGTGCAGGAATTGTTGCTGTTGTAGGTCCTATTTATATATCTGAAATTTCTCCTCCGAAAAAGAGGGGGAAGCTTGTAACAGTTCATACATTAGCTATTGTAACTGGAATTCTTTTAGCTTATATTTTTAATTATTATTTTATAGGTGTAGCTAATGGATGGAGATTTATGTTAGCTGTTCCATTTATTTTTAGTATTTTATTTTTGATTCTATTAGTAGGTTTTCTTCCTGAAAGCCCACGATGGTTAATAGCTAATGATAGAAAGATAAAAGCATTTAATATTTTAAAAAAAGCACATGGAAATGAATTAGCTAAATGGGAGGTTAAAGATATTGAAAATTCATTTTCTTCTAACACAGAAAAAATATCTTTTAAATATATTTTTAAAGGAAAGATTGGGAAAATAGTTTTTTTAGGTGCAATCTTAGCTATTTTTCAACAATTAGTGGGAATTGACGCAGTAATTAACTATGCTCCAATAATTTTTGAGAAAACAGGAGTAGGGGGAAATATTGCTTTATTACAATCTATATTCATTGGTATTGTAAATTTTTTAGCTACTTTCATTGTTATTATTTTCATTGATTCAAAGGGTAGAAAAACACTGCTTATTTGGGGTGCAGTAGGAATGACATTAACCTTAGCTTATATTAGCTATGGATTTTATTTTAATATAAATAGCTTTGGAATTTTAATAGCTATTTTACTATACACTGCTTTTTTTGCAGCTTCATTTGCACCAATTTTAGGAGTTATTACTTCAGAAATGTTTTCAAACCATTTTAGGGGATTAGCTATGTCTTTTACCTCTACTATTAACTGGATATTTACTTTCATTGTTTTACAATTTTCTCCCTATATTTTAAACCAGTTTGGTGGATCTTTTTTATTTGGAATATTTTCTGTAAGTAGCTTCTTAGCATTAATCTTTGTTAAAATATGGATTCCAGAAACAAAAGGAAAATCATTGGAAGAAATTGAAAAAGATTTGTCTTAGCTATTATGGGGGTAATTGTTTTTAAGTATTATTTTAATTAATAATATTATTTTTTTTTAAAGAATTAATATTTAAAATAATAAGCTATTTTATCTTTAAAGTAAATATTAAATATAATAAATTTATTTTATTTAAAAAATAATTTTTTTATAAATTATAATTTTATTTTAAAGAATAATTTTAGGATAATAAATTTATTATAATTATTGAAAATTAAAAAATATTTAATAATATTGTTTTTAAAAGAGTGGAATGATGAATGCATTATGGTATTATGCAATTGGATTTGTAGTTATATGGATTGTTGCCTTAGTATTTAAGGATAAACTTGTAAATTATGGGGTAGAGGTTAATTTTCCCACAATCATGTGGAAAACAAAAAGACTTCGAGGTCTTATAGATAAAATAGCTAATATATCTCCAAGGTTTTGGAAATGGTTCATGAATATTGGAATAGCTATTTCATTTGGAGCTATGATAATCATGGCATATATGCTTTTATCATCACTTTCAACTATAGTTGATGCTCCTTCAGTTTCTTTAATTATTCCTGGAGTTGAAATTCCAGGTTCTCCTATATTCATACCTTTTGCCTATGGAGTTATAGGTTTAGCTACTGTTATAATTGTACATGAATTTGCTCATGGAATTTTATCAAGACGTGAAAAAGTTAGTATAAACTCTATAGGATTACTTTTATTTGCAATTCTTCCAGGAGCATTTGTAGAACCTGATGAGGATGAAATTAAAAATGTTAAAAAGATTTCAAGAATGAGAATTTACGCTGCAGGGTCAATAGCTAATATGTCATTTGCACTAGTTGCAGTGTTAATAACGCTTTTGATTTCTTCATTCGCTATTCCAGCTACTTTCGAGGAAAATGGAATAGAAATCAGTAGGGTTATGGATGAAGCTCCAGCAAAAAATATATTAAAACCAGGAATGATAATAACCTCTATTAACAATCACAATGTTTCAGATGCAAATAGCTATTCTGAAGCTGTTTTAACATTGAAACCTGGGGAGATGATAAATGTCACCACGAATCAAGGGACATACAATTTTACAACAGGATCAAACCCATATAATAAATCTTTAGGTTATATGGGAGTTATTGCAGTTAAAAATTTTGAAGTCAAATCTGATGTAAGCAATGTTTTTGGGAATCAATTACCATGGATTTGGTTTACTTTGCTTGAAATGTTTAATTGGATATTTTTCCTTAATTTAGCTGTTGGTTTATTTAATTTATTACCAATGAAACCATTAGATGGTGGACATTTACTAGAAGATCTTTTAAGCTACGCTTTTCCAAAAAATATTGTTAAACCAGTAATAACCGTATTATCATGGTTTTTCATATTTGTAATAGCTATAAGCTTAATTGCAGGTCTTGGAAGTGGATTATTTTAATGAATATAATTTTTTTTTAAATTGGTTATAATGTTTAATTAACTAATGGTTATAAGTTTTATCCATTGATTTATAATGGTTAATAAAGATATAGAATAACTAATCAAAAAAACAGGTGTTGAAAAATAATGAATAAAAAATTAATTGGATTAATTATGACTATGTAAACCTACTGGGGATTTTTGAAAAGGTTGTGTTTTTGGCTTTGAAAAAACGGTTTTATTCTGTTATAATTTAAAATGATAGAGTTTACTTTAATGATTTGTTGAGTATGTAATGGTTA
>WRMT01000300.1 GCA_009777005.1 Methanobrevibacter sp.
AATTATTTTTATTAGAAAATATAAATTTTAATAATTTAGATTAACTAATAATTGATTATTAAAATTTTTAAAAAAAATCATTACTTTAAAACTTTATTTCCAATGCTATAAATAGAATAATATATCCTAATAATTCTTAATAAATGACATTGAGCTAATTCTTAATAGTTTTGTAAAAAAAAGATTTAAAAAGAGTTATAACGAGGAGTACAATGTATTTAAATCCAGAAGAAGAAAAAATGTATAATGGTGAGTATGGAGAAACCATGAGAAAAAGCATGGAGATATTAGTAGCTTTAGGTGATATCTATGAAGCAGAATGTCTTGTTAATATTAGTTCAGCTCAAATATCTGGTGTTTCATACAAAACCATTGGAGATGCTGGACTTGAATACTTAGAAGATTTAGCTGCAGATAAAACAGCTAAAGCTAAAGTTCCATCAACTCTTAATCCTGCAGGAACTGATTTAGATAATTGGAAAGAGCTTGGATTTCCTATAGATTTTGTAAAAAAGCAAAATAGGATTGTGGATGCTTATGGAAATCTTGGAATCTCAAAAACTTGTACTTGTACTCCATACTTAGTGGGAAATGTTCCAAGGTTTAAAGACCATGTAGCTTTCTCAGAATCTTCAGCAGTAGCTTATACAAATTCAGTTATAGGAGCTAGAACAAATCGTGAAGGTGGACCAGGAGCATTAGCTGCAGCTATTTGTGGAAAAACTCCAATGTATGCCTATCACTTAGAAGAAAATAGAGTAGCTACTGATGTAATAGAACTTGAAGATGAAATTTCAAAAACTGAATATGGAGCTCTTGGATACATTGTTGGAGGAGAAGTTGGTGATGG
This sequence comes from Methanobrevibacter sp., assembly GCA_009777005.1. Lineage (GTDB taxonomy): Archaea > Methanobacteriota > Methanobacteria > Methanobacteriales > Methanobacteriaceae > Methanorudis. Next base: position 851 of record WRMT01000300.1, read on the forward strand.
AGTTCCTTATTTTATTTTGAAAAATAAAAAAGAGAATAAACCAAGGAATAGTGATTTGAAATCTTTAGTTACTGGTTTGAAACCAACAGTCAATGATTTAAAATCATTAGGTGCTGCTCTTGCATCATCTGGAGCAGTTGCATTATACCATATTGAAGGTGAAACTCCTGAATATAAAATAGCTGATTATGAATCAGTAGCTAAAGATAAAATCTATATTTCAAAGGCAGATATAAAAAATGTTTTTGAAAAGCTATCAAACTCTTCCAAAAATACAGCAGATCTTGTTTGCTTAGGTTGTCCTCATGCATCTCTTGAAGAAATAGAAAAAATAGCTAATTTAGTTAAATCTAAAAAAATAGCTAATGATTTGTGGGTGTGTACTTCTATAAATATTAAAGCAGCTGCTGATAGAATGAATTATACGAAAATTATTGAAAATGCAGGAGGACATATAGTATGTGATACTTGTATGGTTGTAGCTCCAATTGAAGATTTAGGATATGAAACAATCGGTGTTGATTCTGCTAAAGCTGCTAACTATGTACCAAGTATGTGTGGTCTAGAAGTCATTTATGATGATGCAAAAAATTTAATAAAATTTAAATGATTATGAATTGTGATATCCATTTTTTTATTTTTTCATAAATAAGAATAAAAAAAGAATTAAAAAAAAAAAAAAAGTTTGTATTATCCTAAAATGAAAAAATTATAAAAAAATTTATTAAATCTTAAAAAAGCACCGATATATGATTCTTTTTTTAAATTATTTGTTTTAATTAGCTAATGAATAGTATTAACTTCATTTTCTATTTTCATCTGTTCATCTACGGTTAAAAGTCGTTCACTTAAGAATTTTATCAAAACTGCTCCAAGTGGAGCTGTGTAGATAATTGAAATAGCTGAAACAGCTAATATTAATTCTCCAGATGCAACACCTGCAGCTAAAGGTACAGCACCAATAGTTGCTTGAACATTAGCTTTAGGAATGTATGATGCCATGCAAAACACTTTTTCCTTAGTGTTAAGATCTGTTCCAGCAAGGGAAATAAAAACACCTAAGAATCTAAAGATTAACCCAAGTGAAACAACTAAAACACCAATTCCAATAACAGATATTACTAGAGGAATATCTAATTGTGCTCCTAAAAGGACAAAAACAATAATTTCAGCAAGCATCCATAGCTTGGAATATTTATTTGAAAGAGAATGACCAAGTTTAGGATTACGATCAAGTATTAAGAATCCTATAACCATTACCCCAACTAAACCAGCTACTGGAACAATTCCTTGGAGAATTTCTCCAAATGAATTTAGAAGAATACCAGTAGCTAATGTAATAAGAACTTTTTCTGTATCTGAAAATTCCCATCTTTTGAATACATATAACAAAGAAATTCCTGTAACAAATCCAGTAATTATGCCCAAAATTAGTGAAATTGGGATTCCGAGTAAATCCCATGCTATATTGATATTTCCTCCAGTATATATTCCTAAAAATGCGGAAAATATAGTAATAGCTACAACATCATCTGCTGCAGAACCAGCTAGTAGTAATGTTGGGATTCCTTTAGCTACACCTAGTCCGTTATCAACAAGTTCAAGCATCCTTGGAACAAGTATTGCTGGGGATACAGCACTTAATATAAATCCAAGCATTCCTGCTTCAATAAACGAAATACCTAATAAATAATGTCCTATAAAAATAATGGATGTTCCTTCAATTACTGAAGGAATAATACTCATTTCAACTGCTGGTCTGCCAACTTTACGCATTGCATCTCGATTTAAGCCTAAACCAGCCCTTAAAAGCAGTATTATAATAGCTAATGTTGATATTTCCTGTGTAAGCCCCATGAAAGCATGATCTAATAAATTAAAAGCAAATGGCCCAAGTAGTATCCCCGTAGCTAAAAACCCTAAAAAAACAGGAATTTTAACTCGAGATAAAAGTTTTGTGCATATTATCCCCAAAACAATGACTATTGCCAAACTTAGAACCATTTCTTCCAAAATATCACTCTTCTCATTAGAAATTAATTTTTATTTCAATAATAATTTTTATTTTAAATACATGTATTTAACTATGTGTTACTGTCCTATACTTTCAATACGGAATATTGCTTTATAAGTATTTTTTAAAAATTATCTTAATTAAAAACATATAGTATTGGAAATAAAGTTTTTAAAATGATTTTTTTAAAATATTTAATAATTATTTATTAATTAATCACAATGATTAAAATTAATATTTCTCAATAATCATTAGCTAATCAAAATGAAAATAATTAATATTTCTCAATAATCATTAGCTAATCAAAATGAAAATAATTAATATTTCTCAATAATCATTAGCTAATCAAAATGAAAATAATTAATATTTCTCAATAATCATTAGCTAATCAAAATGATTAAAATTAATATTTCTCAATAATCATTAGTTAATCAAAATGATAATAATTAATATTTTTCAATAATTATTTATTAATAATTCAAAATGATTA
>WRMT01000301.1 GCA_009777005.1 Methanobrevibacter sp.
ATATTTTAAAAAATTTAAAAACCCGAAAATTTCCCCAAAAAAAATTTTTTTTTTAAAAAAAATAATTTTTTTTTTTTTTTAAAATTTTTTTTTAAAAACCCCCCCCCCCCCCCCCCCTTCAAATAACTATATAGCTTAATTCAACTTGAATACGCCCTAATCACCAAACAAAAGATTTATATTATGTTTTAAAGAAAAATAGTCATATGAACATAATTTCATAAGACAAACAATTTCAGTTTTTTTACGAGAAAATATGTTCATTTACTAATAAAAGTTAAAAAAAGGCGATAAAACAATGAAAATAATAAAAAATTTAGTATTTCTATTAGTTTTTCTTGCACTAATAGGAACAATTATATCTACATCATCAGCATTTGGTCTTCCGAGCTATACTCCTCCAGTCACTTATAAACCTCCTGTCACTTATGGAACTCCTGTCACTACTCCTGTCTATACTCCTCCTGTTACTACTCCTCCTGTCACCTATAAACCTCCCGTCATTCATAAACCTTATGTCGTGAACCCTACTAATCCTACTCCTCCTTTTGATTTTAATAGCCCTTTTTATGCAAGTGATTATCAGAAATATTTGGATGCAAAAGCACTAAAATCCCTTGAAGATTATAAAAAACTACAACAACAAGGGCTAATCACCCAAGCAAAAAAAGCTTATAACGATTATAAAAATACAACAAAAGAGCTTGATTCAATCAAAAAGGCAGCTTCATCATCTAAACCCGATTTTAAAATATCCAAAACCACAAAAAACGGCAATACTCACAAAGTTTATATAACAAACTTTGGTAAAAAAACTGCCAGTAAAAGCACCTTAGGTATTTATGATGGGAAAAAACTAATCAAAAAAGTCAATGTCAAATCAATAGGAGCGGGGAAAACGGCAGAAATCAAAGTTACACTCCCTAAAACATATAAAAATAAAATAAAGACGTTTAAAGCCGATTATACTAATGTTGTGAAAGAAAGTAATGAGAAAAATAATATTTTTAAAGCTAAATGATTGAACAACGAATCATGGGAGAAAATAGCAGGGATAAACCATTCTTTAGGCTAAATGAATAAAAAAAATAGTTTAAAAAGTTTAAAAATGAGGCGAAATAGTGAAAGTGAAAAAAAGAATATTTATTATCTTTTTTCTAGTACTAATAGGACTAAGTATATCTACATCAATGGCTGTCAATTATAGTGGTCAAACCAGTGCAATGGATCGTCAACAGGACATAACATTCAAATACGAAGGTGATTTGGACAAGATACCTCCAACTATTGGTGGTCTTTCAACAGGTAACATTCCAGTTTATAATAGTTCATCCAATTCATCAAAAAATAATGAAGTTCTTAAGGCTGATTTGAAAATAAGTAAAATAGCTAAAAATGGCAATACTCATAGAGTTTATATAAAAAATGTTGGTAAGAAAACCGCAGGTAAAAGTTACTTAGGTATTTATGATGGCAAAACACTGGTTAAAAGAGTTACTGTTAAGTCAATAGGCATAGGAAAAACAATCGAGGTTAAAGTTTCTCTTGCTCAGAAATACAAAAATAAAATAAAAACGTTTAAAGCCGATTATACTAATGTTGTGAAAGAAAGTAATGAGAAAAATAATATTTTTAAATCTAAATGATTGAACAAAAAATTGTTTGTTGGCAAAAATAGCTATAGGTTATTACCACACCTTTTTCGTTGAAATACGCACTTCATTTACAAATAATAAAAACTTCGTTTTAAACTTTGAAAAATCTTCGATTTTTTAAACTTATAAAAATTAAAAATTTTTATAAATAAACAAAATTTTTTGGAAAATTATTAGGTAATCGCCTATATTAATTTATTTTACAGTTCAATAGCTATTTATTTTATTTTTAAGATTTTAATTTTAAAAATAAAAAATAATTAAGATTGTTAAAACTTAATAATTAAATTAAAAATCGTTTATTATAAATTAAAGAAGTTATAACTTGATAAAAAAAAAAGGTGATAAAAAAATGATAATTAGAAAAAAATCTCTATTATTTTTATTTTCAATCTTTTTAATAGCTGGCTTAGCTATTAGTATGATAGAAACAGTTAGTGCATATAACCCTACTTATGAAATAAAAACTAGTTATCGGTATGATGAAACATATAGTCCTTTTTATAAAATAAAAAATAACGAATTAGTTATAGATTTGAAGCCAAGTAACTTTTCTACATCGGAAAAGTATAATACTACTATAAACTTAGGCAGTGGGAAAAAAATTAACATCCAGATTGAAACTAGACCTATGCCAAGAATACTTAGTACTTATAATTATCATCAAGGGTCACTAGTTGGTGTAACCCATAATAATCAAAACTGTTATGTATTTGCAAAAATATCTACAGAAAATACTCCCAATATTATTGAATATTCATTAGACATTAAAACAAGTCCAAATAGCCGTGTTGGTTTTATTACAGGGAAAAAAATTAGTAATCGTCAGATAACATTTGAAAGTTATCCATCCCAAAATGTTAAACCTGGTGAATTAGTGCTTATATTTGATAGTTCTCTTAAATCAAGTTCTTCATCAATTAGTAAAAATTCCAAATTAGCAGATCTTAAAATATCTAAAGTATCTAAAAAAGGCAACACCCATACAGTCCATATAAAGAATATTGGTCAAAACATTGCTAGTAAAAGCTATTTAGGCATTTATGATGGTGAAACATTGATTAAAAGAGTTGTTGCTAAGTCAATAGGCATAGGAAAAACAACTTCAGTTAAAGTTTCTCTTGCAGCAAAATACAAAAATAAAATAAAGACGTTTAAAGCTGATTATACTAATGTTGTGAAAGAAAGTAATGAGAAGAATAATATTTTAAAAGCTAAATGATATAGTATTCGACAAAACTTTTGAAAATATCAATATTGATTAATTTATCAAATTTTATTTAATAAAATATGATTTAAAGGATTTTAAGCAAGTTTAAAATTATCATCATTTTTAAATCAAAGGTCGAATAATATAAAGCAAAAATTATTTGTTGAAATGTTCATTTATTAATGAAAAAGTCTTAAAAACATGCTATCTTAATTTTTTAAATTTTTTCGTGACATTATAAATTTTAAATATACATAATTAATTTTAATTATTTTTTTAAAGAATAATATTTTAATTTACATAAAAAAGCAATAGCTTTTTTGTTATTTTTCACTGAATATAAAGGAGAGTTATAAAATAAAATCAATTAAAAAGATATTAATAGTATTATCAATAGCTATACTAATGTTTTCATTTGTACTAGCTACATCTTCCGCTGCAAGCGTGTCACAAAATGAGAAAGAAAATACTGGAATGATTATTGAGTC
>WRMT01000302.1 GCA_009777005.1 Methanobrevibacter sp.
TGAAAAATAATATTAAAAAGTTTAATTTTTATTTATTTATGATACTTAAAAAACATTTATCATTTAATTAAATAGAATTTAATTGCTTTCCTTTCATATCAACGAGAATAAGATCAATATCAATATGAAAATTCTCCAAACATTTTTTTTTAATAGCTAAACTTATACTATTGAAAACATCTTGGTCAATATTATTATCTTTTAAAACAGCTAACATATTTTCAGTTGTTTTTGATTTAAAAATTTTTTCAATTACTTCCACATTAGCTCCATACAATCCAGCATGAGCAGCTATTATTTCACGCCTTCCATCAGCAATTGAATGTTTGGTATTGAAAATTCCTCCAGCTACTTTTACTAACTTTCCAATATGACCAAAAAGAATTAATTTATTTATTCCTCGTTTTTTAGCTTCTTCTAACATAAATCCAATGAAATTTCCCATTTGAATAATTTGATCTTTTTCAATATCTAATTTTTCAAGTGCAAGTTTTTCACCAATATTTCCTGGAACAAAAACAAAACTATCTTTTTTATAACCTTCACCAATAGCTATATCAATCTGACATACTAAAGATTCTTTATAAGCTTTAGATGACATTGATCTTGCAATTCCAGTAGTTCCTAATATTGATATTCCTCCAATTATACCAAGACGAGGATTCATTGTTTTTTTAGCTATTTTTTCTCCTTCAGGTACAGAAATTTCGACTTTAGCTATTTTATCCTTGGGTAGGTACTTAGCTAAATTTTTTTTTATCATAGCTACAGGATGGGGATTTATAGCATGTTTTCCAACAGGAACTTGAAGTCCTGATTTTGTAACTATTCCTACACCTTTTCCTCCAGTAATAATAATAGTTTCTGAAGTTTTAACATTAAGGTTTTCTTTAAAAAATAGTTTTTTATCCTCTAATTCAACAGTAGCTATTATTTTTATATTAACAGTTACATCAGGATCATTGTAAGGATATTTTATAGCTATTGCTTTTCCTTTATTTTCACTAATTTTTTCACTACTTTCAATATCTACATTAACTTTATCAAGAAGTGTGTCTATTTCAATTGAACTTATGTTTTTATCATTGAGTATTGAATTTAATGCTGCAAGTGATGCAGCAGTAGCTATACTTCCTGTTGTTAATCCATAAAAATTATGGTTCTTTTGATTATTTTGATTCATAAAAATAACTGATGATTAATGAATAATTTAGAAAAAAGTAATATAACTAAAAATAGTAATTTTGGAAAATGAACATTTATAATATGTTTTATTAGTATTTATAAATGAAATTTTAATATAAAGTAAAATATTTAAATTTATCTTTTACTAGTAAATATAAACCAAATAATATAAAATATTTAAATATATCTTTTACAAGAAATTATAAATCTAATAATATAAAATATTTAAATATATATCTTACAATTAAAACATTTAAAATATGTCTAATTTAATACTATTCTAAATAATAGACTAAATTAATGATAAAATAAAAATATAAAAAAAAATATTGTTTGATTTATGAATTAATAAGTTAATAAATTATTAAATGGGCATTTAAAATTAAAAAAATTCATATATGGTAAAAAATATTTTATAGAAGTTGATAATATAGATAACTCTTATTATCATTATTTCATAATAAAATTAAGAATTAACCTTTCAACTTAGACATTAATTCTTCTTTACTAGGTGCTCCAACAAATGCAACAACACCATTTATAGCTATAGCTGGAACGGCCATTATACCATAATCAATAGCTCTTTGTCTATCTGTCATGATATTTACAACTTCAACATCCATGCCATCCCCTATTTCTTTTTTCGCTTCTTCAACAACTTGTTCTGCCATAGGACAATAAGGACAACTTGATGATGTGAATACTTCTACTTTTAAAACCACTTTAAACCTCTCCAGATAATTTTAGAATAATAATTTTATTTAGCTATTATTAATATAAATTTGTATCCTAATATGTTAATATAGATATTTAAAACTTATTATTATAAATATTAGAATTTTTCTTATCATTAGTCATTAAACAGCTTATTAACAATTAATTTTTATATTTTTATTTAATATTTGCTTTTTCCAATATTTTTTTTATTATTATCTTATTTGAATATTTTAATTAAATATTTACTTATTAATAAAGTATTAAATCATTATATCATTTAAAGAAAAATAATGACACTTTTATAACATTATTATGATAATGTTAATTTTTATTAGAAAAAAATAGCTAAAAAATTAAAATAGATTCATAATCTCGATTAAAATCTCCAATGAATTTTTATATTTTTTCATTTTGTTTTAATTTTTATACTTGAATATGATATTTACTCAGAAAAACTCTTTTCACTGTTATAAAACATTGAACAACGATTATAATCCTTTTTTTCAGTAAATTCTTACAATTCCTTCTTTATTACTAAAATCAGGATCAAAACTAACTATCTGATAAATATTTAAATCTTTCATCACTTCAATATTAATTGCATCAGCTAAGCCAATTTTGGCTTTATACTTAATTACTGTTTGCAAAGCTCTTTCAATTAATTCTTCATTTGTGTAAATAATTTTAATATTGTGTTTTAAGAATTTATATATGTTAAAGATTCGTTTAGTATTTCTATTTAATCTTTTCGTAAGTAAATTAATTGATTCAATTAATATAGCATCAGTAATTATTAATTTTTCATTATTAATTTTTTCTGATATTTCTAAAGCTTTTTCATGATCTTTGTCAACTTTAGCAAAAAAGGCTACAATGTAACTAGTATCTAATAGTATCATTCCTTGCCTCTCATTTTTCTTACTTCCTCAACAGCACTAAATGGTTCACCATCTTTAATAATTCCTGCTAATTCAAAAAAACTAGGAATATCTTCATCTTTAAGAATATCTGCATCTAATAAATTAGATTTTTCCTCGAATACTGATAAATTTTCACTAAATTCTTTTTTAATTAAATGATTTAAAAATTCATCTACTGTTGTATTTTCCTTCTTAGCTTTTTTACTAATAATTTTAAACAATTCTTTGTCTATTTCTACCTTTTTATTTGTGGTAATCATTATAATTCTCTCTCCGTTAATGTTTTATTTTTTGTTTTTTGGATTATTTAAATTTTATTAAAAATCAACGTGATGATATTTATGCTCTTTGAAAACTCCTATCACACAAAATTTTTTGACTAGAATACAACATATTCCCTTTAACACGCTTATACCTCTCCACTGTCCCATTTAAACCATATTTAAAAAATCCTTTAATGAAAAACCAATTAATTGAGTTTGACACAGCCATATCATAATAAATATTAGAATTTTTCTTATCATTAG
>WRMT01000303.1 GCA_009777005.1 Methanobrevibacter sp.
TTATATGTTCTTTAATTTAATAGAATAATAGTATAAATGTTTTATTTTTTAAATATTAATTTTTAAAATGTAGTTTAATAAATAAAAATTATAAATTAATATTAAAAATAATGATTACATAAAAACTTTTTATCCTAGACTATAACTTAGTTATTAAATCACAAATTCCGTTTAAATTATAACTTGCTTATTGTAAACTCTACTTTCTAAATAACCTTTAATATTTCATTTTTTTATTTTTATGTCAAACTATAAACACTTGTACTGGATAGCATTTGTTGCAGCTAATGGTGGATTACTTTTTGGTCTAAATATGGCTGGAATTTCAGGAGGAATTAATTCTATTCAGAATTTTTTTAATTTAAATGACACTGCTTTAGGAATCGTTGTAAGTTCACTTATTGTTGGGTGTCTTTTTGGTGCTTTCTTAGCTGGATATTTTATTGAAAAATACGGAAGAAAAAAAGTCCTGATTTTCACTTCAATTTTATTTGCAGTATCTTCCATATTTTGTGCATTTGCACAATCATTTATTTTCCTTGTAATTTTCCGTTTCATTGGAGGAATAGGAGTAGGAATTGTTTCTGTTTTAGGACCAATTTATATAACCGAAATTTCTCCTCCAAAAAATAGGGGAATCCTTGTTTCATTTCATCAATTTGCTATTGTAACTGGAATTCTACTTGCCTATATTTTTAACTATTTTTTTATCAATCTAGCTAATGGATGGAGATATAGCTTAGCTATTCCATTTTTCTTCAGTGTTTTATTCTTAATTCTTATACTAAATTCTCTTCCTGAAAGTCCACGCTGGTTAGTAGCTAAAGGTAGGAAATTAGAAGCATTTGAAATTTTAAAAAAAGTTCACGGTTCACGAGTAGCTAAAGATGAGATTGAAACTATTGAAAATTCACTACTTACTAAAACTAAAAAAGTATCTTTTAAATATATTTTTAAAGGAAAAGTTAGAAAGATTGTTTTATTAGGGGTAATTTTAGCTATTTTTCAGCAAATTGTTGGAATCAATGCTGTAATTAATTATGCTCCAATAATTTTTGAAAAAACAGGAGTTAATGAGGATATTGCTCTTTTACAATCAATACTCATTGGCATTGTAAATTTTTTAGCTACTATTATTGCTCTTCACTTTATTGATTCAAAAGGTCGTAAAACCTTACTTATTTGGGGAGCAATTGGAATGACCTTAACATTAGCTTATCTTAGCTATGGATTTCATTTTAATGTAACTGGTATTGAAATTTTAATAGCTATTTTATTATACATTGCTTTTTTTGCAGCTTCATTTGCACCAGTTTTATGGGTCATTACATCAGAAATGTTTTCAAATCACTTTAGGGGAGTAGCTATGTCTTTTGCGATTACTGTAAGTTGGCTATCTACTTTTATTGTTGTTCAATTCTCTCCATTTATCTTGAATCATTTTGGAGGATCTGTTTTATTTGGAGTATTTGCTTTGTGTAGTTTTTTAGCATTAATATTTGTTAAGCTATGGATTCCTGAAACCAAAGGAAAATCTTTAGAAGAAATAGAAAAAGAATTGTTTTAGCTATTGAAATTTTTATCAACATTTGATTAGAAATAAACATAAGAAAATAGCTAAAAATCAAATCAAAGAATTAAATAAAGATAATAAGGTGTATGAATTAATTCCTAAAAAAGAATAAAAACTATTAACAATGATTATTACAAATTTTCATTATGAGAGGTATAATCAAATATGTTCAACAAGAAATATTTTAAAAAAAGAAAGCTATTGTTTTTAGTATCAATTTTCCTGATAACTACTATAGCTATTAGTACTATAAGTATGGTTAGTGCAGTAGATATAGGCATAAATACTACTACGCTAGGTGGACTAAAACAGGCTGTTAAAAATGCCAATGATGGAGACACAATTTTACTTAAAAATGGTGTTTACAGTGGCAAAAACAATACTAACCTCATCATTACTAAAAATATTAATATTAAAGGACTAGGTTCTAATGTTGTACTTGATGGTCAGGGAAAAAATCAAATTTTCATTGTTTCAGGAAAGAAAGTATCTTTAAGGAATTTAAAACTTACAAAAGGATACACACGCAATAAAGGTGGAGTTATTTACCATAAAACAGGTGATTTGACTCTTATTAATTGTACTTTCACTAATAACCAAGCATACAACGGTGGAGCTGTTTATTCTGAGAAAAATAAATTATCTGTGATTAGTTCTAATTTTATCAAAAATAAAGCAGAAAAATATGGTGGAGCTATTTATTCTGAAAAAGCTAAGATGGCTGTGAAGGAATCTACTTTCACTAATAACAAAGCAGTAACAGAAAATGCTGGAGCTATTTACAATAAATATAGTGCAACAATTAATAAATGCAATTTTAATAACAACCAAGCCAAAAACTATGGTGGAGCTATTGTTACTTATGCTAAGCTAACTGTGAGTGAATCTACTTTCACTAATAACCAAGCACAGAAAGATGGTGGAGCTATTATTACTTCAGCTAAACTAAGTGTGAGTAGTTCCAATTTTGCCAATAACAAAGCAAAACGTAATGGTGGAGCTATTTGTGGTGAAAATGGTAGAACATCAGCAGTAAATGTTATTAATTCTAAATTTACAAAAAACATTGCAGGTAAAATCTATAATGCCCTACATACTTATGAAAAATCTAAGCTTACTAAAAGAAATGTTTTGATAACTCCTAAAGATAGGACTAGAGTTAAAAAATAGTATTACTCTTATTTTTCCCTGCCTTATTTCATTGTTTTAACTTAAGATTATGATTTTAAACAGAATTTTTCTAGCTATTGGAAAATTAAAGAGTTTTAGGAGTTTAGATAGCTATTGATATTTCATCATAATTCACAACAGGGATTTTACTATTTTTATTCCCTTTCTTTATAGTTATTAATCCTTCTTTTTCCAGCTGGTTTACTTTCCTCTGAATCGTGCTATTATCCTTTTTTAACAGTTTAGATAACTCATTAATAGATTTAAGTTTGTTATTTTTGATGAAGTTAATTATTTCTAATTCTGTTTTCCCAATATTTATTTCATTAGTCATGACAATTTTCCCATCTTTAATAGTTTCATCAGGGTTTTTCATGAAATATATCCAATCTTCTAGATCCATATGAAGTTTAACATTTTTAGGATCCTTTTTGAAAGCTCTTTCAAGGGATTCAAAAGACCCATATTTATTTTCAAATTCTTCTATCATTTTTCGAGATTTAACCTTCCTAATTAAATTTATTACTATCATATTAACCCTATAATTT
>WRMT01000304.1 GCA_009777005.1 Methanobrevibacter sp.
GAAAATACTATACAGGCTGGGAAACAATTATTTTTGTTCAATGAGTATATATACTAAAATAGAAAATGTTCAAAAAATTTTTATATATGGATTTTTGTTTAAAATTTTTTAGAAATTCTTATCAATGTTCAGCGAACTCATAATCATTTCCCAGCCTCTAGATTAACTAAAAAGGAGGTGAAAAAAATGGAAATTATAAACTATAAAAAAATATTAAGCTTTTCAATTTTATTAACAATAGCTATTTTACTTATTGCTTCATTATCTGTAACTTTTGCAGCTGATACAACAATTAGTAACACTACACCCAATGGTATTATTGGAGCTGTGACAAATACAAGTGTTAATCCAGGAGATACAATATTTTTAAATTCTGGAGTATACAACAAGACCAACCAAGACACTGACATAGATATAAATAAAAATGTGACAATCCAAGGAATTGGTTCAAAAGATCAAGTAATCATCAATGGAGAAGGACTAACAAGAATATTTAATATATCTGCCAACTTAAATGTGACATTTATTAACATAACTTTCACCAATGGAAATGTCACAGGGAGTGGTGGTGCAATCAGTAGTGGGGGTTTTAATACTATTTTGACATTTATCAATTGCTCATTTACCAACAACACTGCAACAACAGGATTGGGTGGTGCAATCTACAGCCAAAATGTTTTATCTTTGTCTGCTTGTACCTTCATTAATAACAGAGCTAGTAATAATGGTGGAGGTGCAATCTTAAACAATGGAGATTATATGTCAGTTGCTGATTCTACTTTCATTAATAACACAGCGGGGGCAGGTGGTGGTGCAATCCTAAACAATGGAGATTATATGTCAGTTGCTGATTCTGTTTTCATTAATAACACTGCCATTATTGGCGGTGCAATCATTAATTATGGAAATAATATGTCTGTTTCTGATTGTAATTTCACCAACAACACAGCTACATATAGTGGTTCTGCTAGAGTCTATGTTGGCGGTGCAATCACTAATATAGGTAATGGTACCATAAGTCGTTGTACTTTTACCAATAACAAAGTTACTGGTAATTATGCTTGTGGTGGTGCAATCTATAATAATAATTATTTAACTGTTGAGGATTGTACTTTCATCAATAACACTGCTACAGCTACTGGAGGCAATGGTGGTGCAATCACCAATAGAGGTAGTGCTACTGTAACTGCTTGTACTTTTATATCAAACACAGCTAATCTTAATGGTAGTGCAATCCATAATATGGGTAATTTGAATCTAAGTTTTTCTGTATTTTATAATAATACTGGAAATAAAGTTATATACACTAACAATACTAATTGTGCTTTAAAAGATAATTTTTACTTCTGGGTTAATCCAAACCTTAGTAATATGGCTGCACTGTTAAATAACATAACAAATGAAGTAGGATGTATAGAAAACTTTTATTACTTAAACATTAGTAATGATACTATCTTTTTTACTGGTGAAACATTAAATATTAAGTCACTTTTAGGATACAATGGAACTACTGTTCCTAGTGTAAATAATTTACCTGATTTAAATATTACTTTAGAGTATAATGGATTGTTCATCAAAGAATATAGCTATAAAGATACTGTTGATATTCCTGTAGTTATAAATAGCTTATCGCCTAATGATTTTATTTTTTATTATGAGTCTGATTCTATATATCAAATAACATTAGCTACTGCTCTTGGTACTGGAGATACTAATTTGACAGTTTATCCAGTTTCTGGAACTGTAGGAGATACAATTACATTAGAAGCTAAATTAACAAGTCGCTCAGGAAATCCTATAGCTGGAGCTATTATTCAATTCTTTGTAAATGGAGTGAATGTAGGTTCTAACATTACAGACATTGATGGAATAGCTAAGTATCATCATGTACTTCAAGCATCGGATTATGAATATTTTGCTAATTATACTGGCAATAGTACTTATAATAGTAATCAGTCAGCAGCTGCAAGTTTGACAGTTAATAAGATTAATACTATTTTAAATGTTGTTGGTCCTGTTACAGCTAATGTTGGTGAATCTGTTCAGCTAATAGCTAATCTCTCTAGTTCTAATGGTAGTCCTATAGCTGGAGCTACTGTTGAATTCTTTGTAAATGGTGTGAGTGTTGGTACTGCTGTTACTGGTGTTGATGGAATAGCTATACTTACTTACACTAATGATACACCTATAACTACAAGTTATTATGCTGTTTTTGCTGGAGATAGTACTTATAATGCTAATCAATCCACACTTATGAGTTTAATTTTCAATAAGTTTAACACCATAATCACTGTTTATGATATTTTCACAAACGTGAATAGTGTTGCTGTATTGAAAGCTAATCTTACTAACTCTAATGGTACTCCTATTAGTGGTGTTACTGTTGAATTCTTTGTAAATGGAGTGAGTGTAGGTACTGCTGTTACTGGTATTGATGGAATAGCTATTTTGAATTACAGCAATAATACCAGTATAAATACTAGTTATTATGCTGTTTATGGTGGAAACGGTACTTATAATAGTATTCAATCTTCTAATGCTAAGTTAGAAATTGCATCTCCTGTAATTCGTGTAGTTCCTCCAAGTTCTGGAAAAGTGTCATCTTCATTAAAGCTATTTTTAGATGTTAAAAATGGTTTTGGTTACCTTATAGGAGAAACAGCTACTGTTTCATGGACTACTAGTGGAATAGCTAATCTTAATCAAATAGCTACTCTTAGTTTTATTGAAAATGGTAAAATTTGGCATGTAGCTAATGTAATGCTAAGTGCTGGTAGCTATAAGCATACTTTTATCATGGCACATAAAACTTTAGATATTGTTTTGACTTTTAATGGTGATAGTTCAACTTATGGCTCTTCAGCTAATGTTACAACTTTTGTTGATTCAATAAACACTCGTAAGACTTTTATTGAAATAAAAAATATGAGTAATTTAACAGTAGCTAAGAAAGGTAAGATTGATATTGTTGTTTCAGATTATAAAGGCAATGTTATCAAAAATGGAAAAATAACTTTAACATTTGACAATAAGTGGTCATTTACTGTAAATCTTGTAAATGGTGTAGCTAAATTTAACCATATATTTTTAAGAGCTGGAAACAATAGAACACTTAAAATTAGCTATATTAAAGATGGAAACAATAGTGCATCAACTTATACTACCAATATTATTGTAAATAAAGGAACAGCTCAAGTAAAATTAGCTACTATTCCTAAACTTAAGACAATTACTAATAAAGTAACATTGACTTCAAGTGTAACTGGAGTAATATTTAACACTCAGAAA
>WRMT01000305.1 GCA_009777005.1 Methanobrevibacter sp.
TATAAACAAGATGTATGATAAAGCACAAATTGCTTTACAAAATCAAGAAGAATATTTAGCATATATTAGAGCCGAACAAGCTGAATTAGATCATAAAGCCCAGATAAAATACGGAGAAAAGAAAGGAATTAAAAAAGGTAAAAGGGAAGGAAAAATTGAAGGTAAAATTGAAGGTAAAAGGGAAGGAAAAATGGAAGTAGCTATTAAACTTAAAAAATTAGCTTATCCCATCAAAGAAATAGCTGAAGTCACAGGAATTTCAGTGGAAAAAATAAAAGAAATATAAATAAAATCGACTATGTGAAGTTAATGGGTTTTCGTTCCAAATTTATATTATTCTCAGCTTTATAGTACTCGACATTAGATTTAAAAATGATGATATTTTTAAAAGTGTTTAAAACCATTTAAATAATATTTTATTATATAAAATTTAATCATTAATAAGATTTACATTTTCAAAGGTTTTGTCGAATACTATACATTAATCTTATCATGAAACTAAAACACTTTTTATAAACAATTATATTCATTATCCTTATTTGGTAAACTTGTTGATATTCCTGGTTTGGATTTAACCATCCCTGGCTTAATTTTCCTCAATAGCTGACCACAAACTATGGTTCTATGTTTAGAGCTAATTCTTAATAAAACAAATATCAAATATATTCTTAAGCTTGAAAGACTCAAGTATTTTTTCTAAAAAATTCCCATTTTTTTATTCTAATTATTTATATATTTATATGAATTATTTATTTGATTCAAATGGTCCTTAGCTAATCACATATTTTCCTACTCTTAGAAGATGTTAAATGACTTTTTTTTCAATTGACTCAAGGTTTTATGATTATTTCACTCTACATTAACTTCTTAACATACTTTTTAATAAAAAAACACACAAAAATTACTTCAAAAGGTGATCAAAATGGATAAAAATATCAATAAGATGTATGAAAAAGCACAACCAGCTTTACAAAATCAAGAAGAATATTTAACATATATTAGAGCTGAACAAGCAGAATTAGACAGAAAAGCCCAGATAAGATACGGAGAAAAGAAAGGAATTAAAAAAGGTAAAATGGAAGGTAAAATAGAAGGTAAAATTGAAGGTAAAAGGGAAGGTAAAATAGAAGTAGCTATTAAACTTAAAAAATTAGCTTATCCTATTAAAGAAATAGCTGAAGTCACTGGAATTTCTGTGGAAAAAATAAAAAAATATAAATAAAATCGATTATGTGTATTTAATGGATTTCACCTTAAATCCTTTTAAAATTCCGTTGCTTCATAGCTAAAATAGATAGTGTAAGTTACAGTGGATTTTACAATTAATTTTTTCACAAAATTCGGTTAAAACTTCATGACTCAAGGACTTATTGAATTTCATGAGAATTGATACATTTTAAATTTAAAAAACATAGCTATTTAAATTAGCTAAAGATAATAATACTTTTAAATTCATTAATATAAAAAATGAAATAAACAAGTAGCAATTTATAATTTTTCAATGAATTCAAGGTTTAAACCCATAGCTTTAGCTATTTCTTCAAAAAATCATGTTTTTTTTAAATTAGTACAGTTTAATTATTTTCTTCTGCTTCTTTTATTTTTAACCATTTTTTCATATTTTGGTTTGTTTTAAAGTCTTATTAGAGTGTCATATTGTAAAGCTATTCTATTTTTTTTCACTGCTGTTTATAATCCTTAATTCATTTTTCCAAGCTTTTTTTTTTTTACCATAGTTTAATTTTTGATTAAAAAAAGAGTTAAATAATGGTGTTTTTTATTATTTAAGTATTTTTTTATCTTGGAACCTTTTAAATTCAATAACTTATGATTTTAACTTTATTTACAAGTAAGTCATTGACTCAGCTAATGTTGATTAACTTATATCTATGTATAACATTTGAATAATCATTTACCTTAAAGTTTACTAGATATTAAAATTGTTTTAATAACTTTAGTATATTTTTTCCTTTTATTTATATAAAAAATGAATTTAAAAAGATATTTAAAAATATGGGACACTTTTTTATTATATATTGTGTTAATATAAGTATTTCTTAGCTAATAAAAAGAAATATTCTCTTATTTCTAATACAACTAATAATTAGTGGATTAAACAACTAAATTTTGATTTTAAGTAGCTATAGCTATGGAGAATATAAAAAAAGCTTTAAAGAAATTCCGCCTGCATTTTATGATTTTTACATATTAGTATGTTTAGCTATACATATATTGACTGATAAAAAAATCAGAGAATTTAGAAAAAACAAGGATTTTATCCTAAACATAATATTATATGGATAGTTTCTAAAAAAAGGGTTATATTGTTTTGATTTCCTATGAACTATTTGTTATATATTCAAATATTAATTATTTTTTCTTACTTAAACTCCTTTATACTAAACCACTAAGCTATTTTTTAGACATTTTCTATTTTTTATATTAAATATGCTATTAACATTATTAATAAAAACATTTATATGTTACCAATACTATATAAAAAATGGGAGAGTTTTTTTAATCTGATTCTCTTACTTAGCATAAAGGAGGTGAAATAATCGAAAAAATAAAAAAAACAGATAATAATAAAACTTATAAAATTCTTATAATTTCACTACTTTTGATTGGTATAGCTATTTTATCTAGTGTAGCTAGTGTTTCTGCGGCTGATTATTATGTAAATGATTCTGCTACATTTGGTTTTGGAAATGGATCAAGTGATAATCCTTTCAAAACTATTGAAGAAGCATATACTCAGTCTGGGTCTGATGGTGAAACTGATTCTGATATTTATCTTGCTAATGATATGATTAATACATATTCTAGTCCCATTTCAACTAGTACAACTAGTTTTTTTAATTTTTTTAGTTATGGTACTAGTGGAGTTAAAGCTACCATTACTTTAATAAGCACGACTGGATTCGAAACTCAAACATTTTATAATGTAACTATAAATAATGCCAATTTAAATACTGGTACTCAAGTGTTTGAAACAGAATCTGATGTTACTGGTACTGTTACTGTTAGTGGTACTGGTAGTGCTACTGTTAATGGTGGTAATGTTATTGCTATTACTACTAGTGGTTCTGGTAATGCTACTATTACTACTGGTATTGTGGGTACTGTTAATGCTGGTGGTTCTGGTACTGTTGATGTTAATGGTGGTACTGTTACTACTGTTAATGCTAATGGTGCTACTGTTAATGTTAATTCAGCTATTGCTACTTTGAATGCTAATGGTGGTGCTGTTAATGTTAATGCTTCTGTTACTTCTGTGAGTGTTGG
>WRMT01000306.1 GCA_009777005.1 Methanobrevibacter sp.
GAAACATACTATAATTTTTTATAATCTATTTAATTTTAATATTTATATTTTTAATAATATTTTTTATAAAAATAAATTATATTAATCCTTATTTTATTAAATAAATTAATTTAAATAAAATTATAAATTTTAAAGATTCCAATAATTTATTAAATAAAATTAAATTAATTTTGCAAATTGCTATAATCATTTAAAAGTACGAATATCATTATAATGTAAAAATCTATTTAAAAATAATCCGAGTTCCTATTTTTTCTTTATTGATTATTTTAATTAAATTTTCAGGGTTATTCCCATTAGCTATTACAGTTTCAAGAGAAGAACGTTTAATCATTTGAATAGCTGTCATATCAAAAAATTCATAAGTTCCAGCTTTAACATCTTTTTCTTTTATGAATTCCAGCATTTCAGTAGCTGTGATGCGTTCAATTAAATTAGCATCAGGGTATTTATTTGGATCTTTATCATACATTCCATCAACAGAAGTTAAATTTATAAACATATCTGCATTGACGTATTCTGCTAAAATAGCTCCTACGGTATCGGTACTGTGAGCTGGTTCTGTTCCACCCATAACAACTATTTTCTCACTTGAAGAGTATTCTAATGCTTGTTGAAAATTATGAGGGATAGTTGGGAATGCAAAATCATCAAGTGCAAAAATTAATAATTTTGCGTTTAGTCTGGTTACTTCAATTCCTAAATCATCACATTTGGCTTCACCACAGCCAAGGTCTCTAGCTATTTTAATATATTCTCTTGCAGGCTGACCACCACCTACAACCACGAATATTTCATGTTCACAAGACAATTCTTTTAAAATTTCTGAGTATTCTTGAAATTTTTTATAAGTCTTTCCTTTTATTATAATTGATCCACCTATAGCAGCTACTATTCTCATAAATTCACCTGAAGATTTATATGATTGTTTATTTTAATTTGATGGTTGTTTATATTAATTTTTGATAAATACTATTGAAAATTTCCAAAAACCTAATTCAAGTATTATTAACTTTTTATCAATTATTTTAATAAAATTTATAATTTATAAATACTTATTGTAAAAGTATTTATTAAAAATTTTAAAAAATCGTTTTTGGATATTGTCTATTATTTATTTGAAACATCAGCTTAATACAATATATTTGATAATTTTATCTTTATTAAATTATTTATAAAAAGAATATTTGAACAGTTTTCTGTATTTTTTTAACTATAAATTCTTACAAGCTATCATTGTATTTATTTTCAATATATTATTTAAATTTATTTTTAGTTTTCTAAAATTTTAAGGATATTAATTTGCTTAATCATTTACTAAGTTTAGAATTGAGTTATGTAACATATTATTTAATGCTATAACTAATCATATACTAAGGTTGTTGGATTTCAATTGTTTTTAGGCATGTTTTCACAGCATTTTGTATTATGAAAAAGTTAAAAAACATTCAGGAAATTTAAGAAAAAATACTTATAAATAATTATTAGCTAATTAGTAATACTTGGATTTTAAATAGCTGAATTTATTCCAAGTTCAAATGAAAATTATTAAATATACACGATAAAAGAATTTATTAATAGCTGGAGGTGATTAATATTGAAAAAATTAAGATTTTCATTAGTTTATTGTTTATAGTTTCTATACTGGCATTAGCTTTTTCAACAGTCCCTAGTGTGGAAGCACATAAAAACGAGAAAAATGGGGCGGTGACTAAAGTTATCGACGGCGACACCATTAAAGTTTCTGGAATAGGTGCTAATGTTAGATTATGGGGTGTGGATACACCAGAACTAAAGACAGCTAAAGGTAAAAGTGTTAAAAAAGTTGTTGAAAAACGCTTACTTGGAAAAACAGTTACATTAGACATAGATAATGTTAAACCACGAGACAAATATGGGAGAGTACTAGCTAAAGTGTATTTAAATGGTAAAGATGTTAATAAATGGTTATTAAATAAGAAATATGCTCGTGTTATGTATATTCCACCATCGGAATTCAATAAATACTCTGGTGGGCTAACCACTTCAGAATTTAACAAATTCACGAAGAATACAGGTAGCACAGTATCAAGTAATACAGGGTCAAGTAGTTCTAGTGGAGGGGGCGTTTACATAGCTACTTATTCAGGAAAAAAATATCATTACAATAAAAATTGCAGGGGATTAAGTAATGCTAGAAGCATTTCTAGAGTAACTTTGTCTACTGCTAAAAATAAAGGATATGGTTTGTGTGGTTTTGAAAGATGAAATTTAACCTTGTTTAAATTTTAATCTATTAATATTATTTTTAATTTTGAAAATTAATTATTAATATCAATATTTAGTGTTTATACTCAATTTATAATCAGTTAATTCAACTAAATAAATATCATTATTATAACTATTTATAACTTTCATATAAGTTGATTTAAATTTAAAACCATTTAAAGTAGTTTGAATATTCGTATATTTAATTTTAAACTTCTCACATCCTAATCATTCGAAATTTAGCTATGAAAATAGTACAATCTCTACTAAAAATAGTAAATTAGACGGAAACAAAATAACATCATGAAATTTAGAATCAATATAACTTAAAATCATAATAAAATGTGTTATTGTAAATTTGTTAGTTGGTAGTTGTTTGTTTGTTGGTAGTTGTTGTTGTTGTTTTTTTTTTTATAAATTGAGTTTTTGCCAATTCAAGCTCTAAAATCATTTTTTAAAAGTTCCAACAACTAACATTTTGACGCTCATTTTAGTACAATATCAAAAATTTTTTATAAAATTAAAAATAAATCTTAATACTATGTTACTTTTATTGAAGTTGATAATGAAACTAGTTTTACATAAGATAATTGTTAATTAAAATAAGAGGTAAAAACTATGCTTAAATTGCCTGTGGGAATTGAAACATTTAGTGAAATCCGAGAAGAAGGATATGTATACATTGATAAAACACAATATATCCATAAACTAGTTACAGAAGGAAAATCTTATTTTTTGTCACGACCACGGCGATTTGGAAAATCATTACTTTTAAGTACAATGGAAGAGCTATTTAAAGGAAATAAAAAGCTATTTAAAGGATTGTATATCTACGATAAATGGGATTGGAATGAAAAATATCCAGTAATAACTATAAACTTGGGTGGAGGAAAATATAACACATTAGATAATTTAGAAAATACTTTAACAGATATTTTAGATGATCCTGGTGAACAATTCTATATAGAACTTAAAAGGAAAACTTTACCTCAAAGGTTTAGTGAGTTAATAAGAAAAATACATGAAAAAACAA
>WRMT01000307.1 GCA_009777005.1 Methanobrevibacter sp.
TTTCTTCTAACTCAATATAATATAAAATTTTATTCTAGTTTCCAAAAATGATGCAAATTCGATTATTCCAGCATATTAATACTCTTTTTTTTATCATATTCTGGCTCCAGCCATTTTATTATTATACCTTATCATCTACTCAGAAATGAAATGTAGAGCTTATTGTTGATAAATAATTTTTATCAATTTTAATTCTTTAATAAAAAAAAATACAAAATTAAATTATGTTATGTACTGTATTCTTTTTGAATAATTTTTTTTATTAAAATAATTTAAAATACTTACATGCACTTATGAGCATTTTATACTCTACATTTGCCCAATATGAAATAGATCCCTTATTTTTTTCAACTTCAAAAGTGATAGCATTAATATTATTAGCTCTACTATATCCACGAATAGAACCTTTAAAAGGAACATTATATTTAATTTTTGGATTAATAGCTTTTTTAATGTATTTTAGCCATTTTCTTTCATCTGGACTAGTTGGGTTTTTATTTGCAAAAACCAAACCCTTTCTAAAAGTAGCTATACCCTTACCTGTATGAACATCTATAATAAATTTGATATTATTTTTCTTGGCAAATTGAACAATTTTATTTCCAGGAGTTCTAGAAACATGGGAATATCTATTTGGATCAACACTATATCTTAATTTAGGATTATACCAATTTCTTCTATTTATAGCAGTATTTTTAGGTGTTATGAAAGGAATAACATATATTGTACCATGAATTTTTTTATTCTTTATAGTTTCTAAAAATCTTAATGTAGCTATGTTAGCTGCAGATTCATCTCCATGAATTCCAGCAGCGATTAAAATCTTTGGACCTCTATTATTACCAAGCTTTAAAATTACTGATCCTTTTTTTGACATTGTCACTATATTTTTGGATAATGTAGAGTCGGGTATGTTTTTTGAAATCTTAGAGTTTTTCAATACATTTCCTCCAAGACTTTTATCAAAATAGCTAATATCGTATAGTGAATCGGAGTTTGTAGTATCCTCACTATTTATATTAGATTCAGCACTTACTGCTCCAATACAAAGTATGATAAAAAAAACTAGTTTCAAATAATTTATTTCTTTAATTATAAACAGCTCCTGAGTATAATCTTTATTTTTCAATCCTTATTCCTACAGTTATATATTACAACACATATATATAAGTAAATTTTGACTTAAAAACGAAAATCATTAGCTATTGAATTGTACTTAAAGCATTTAAAATATAGAAAAATTTCATTAGCTAATAAACAACAAGAAATAGGAATATTTTCAAAAGTATTTTTGATAAAAGAAGTAAATTTTTGATGAAACTAAGTTTTAAACAATCGAAAGAAGTTCATGATTTTTTTTAAAGGTAATTCAAACTCTATCAAACAATTTTTTAAGCTACACATAGTTTACAATAGATGATTTCCTATTAAAACATCAAAAACAGAAAAATTAGGTATTTATCTACTGTATAAAAAAACACATACACACACACATACACACATAGAAAAATCTCAAAAGGATTCGTGGAATTTAGGATAGAATATAAAAATTGACTTATAAAAAACTGTTAGTAAAATAGCTAAAAAAGAAGGAATAATTGAAAATCAAGCTTTAAATGACCTTTTAGAAAAGAAAATTGAAAAGTTTGAACAAAAAATACCATATTATCCCATTGCCAATAAAAATAGAAAACCTATCCTGAAAAATAAATGGAGGCATAGTAAAAGGAGGTAACCTTTTAACGCAGTTGAATGAATAAGGAAAGTGAGAAAAGGAGAATCTGATCTTTTGATACAATTTTTAATTTATTATTATAAAAATAATTTTAATAAAGATTAGGATTTAAATAATGATATTAATAGAATTTTTTAGATATTATTTTTTAAAAATATAGTAATTTTCAATTTATCCCTATTTTTTAAAAAAGAGATATTAAATGATTTTTATAATATTAACCTCTGATATTTTAATATTTATATTAATCAAGGTTTATTTGAATAATATTAATAATATAAAAAAATTTTAATTAAAACAAGCATATTCAGTAATTTGATGATTCTTTTAATTTTATAGCATTAAGATAAAAATCTAATTGTTCTTCTTCTAATTCATAAATCATTTCAATAAAAGGATTCAAATTATTATTGATCCCATATTCTTCTAAAACATGATAATACTGACCTTTATCTTTAGTTTTGATTGATATTGGTAAAAAATCATTTTTAATTAGCTGATAATTCATTAAAATTCTTGATAATCTACCATTTCCATCAGCAAAAGGATGTATTCTAACAAATTCAGCGTGAGTATATGCAGCAATACTTAAATCATCAAAATCATTGTTTTGCAATGTTTTAAAAAATTCATCTAATTCAATTTTAGCTATAAAAGGGCTTGGTGGGGAATGTTTGGCTCCAGTTATTCTAACATCCATATCTCTGTATTTTCCCCCTTCCATAATATTTTCCATTAAAATTCTATGAATTTCTTTTATTAATTTATCATCAAGGTTTTTTCCTTTTTTAATAAGTGTTTTAGCATAATTCCATGCTTTTTCATGATTTATTACTTCATAAATCTCTCTTAAATCTTTTGAACCTACAGATATTTTATCCTCAAGCAAAAGTTTAGTTTCTATTAATGTCAAAGTGTTTCCTTCAATAGCTGTTGAATCATGAGTAAAATTAATCTCAAAATCAGTATTGTAATTTTCTAAAATTTCCTTAGCTAGTATATGCATATTTTTTTTAACTAAATCCCTTTTAGTCATTAAAAGTTTGTGTTTTTTTTTCATTTATCAAAAACCCTTCTTCATTATTCCCTATATTAAACTTTACACAATAATACTTGTTATAATATTAATATCAAAAAAAGAAAGTAAAGTTGAAAAAAATATCTTTTTAAACTTGTCTTACAATCTATATTACCATTTATAATATTAGTTTTTCAATTATAAAAATTATACAACTATGAAAATAAAATAATATTTGTAGAGTATATGAACAATTTAAGAAAATTTTTACTCCTAACTAAACAAGTTATGTTTTTGGAAGAATATTAGGGTTTTCCAATCGATTAATACAAGATATTATTGGCATTGTCTAAAATTCTGCTGATAGATAAATTTTCAATAAATATGAAAAAAGTTTAATAATTTTAAAAAGATCATTATTTACTTTCTATTTTTAAAATAAAGCACAAATAGCTATTTTTAAAGTATTATGAAAATATTAATTATTAATACTAAATTTTTTCATCAGTATAATTCTGAACAGT
>WRMT01000308.1 GCA_009777005.1 Methanobrevibacter sp.
TTTCGTTTTTTTTTTATATTTTTGTTTTTATTTTTTTTTTTTTTTTTTTTTTTTTAAATTTTTTATATTTTTTTTTTTTTTTTTTTTTTTTTTTTTTTTTATTATTCTTAGCTTTTTTTAATTTTTCATTATTTTCTTAGAATATATCTAAAGTTACTTTTTTATCACTTTTTAATTCTTTTGGAGGTTCAATAGCTTTAAATTCAATACCTTCTTCTTCAAGAAGTTCTTTAGCATCATCTCCAATTGATGGAGCTACAAGTAATCCGCGAATTTCTTTTTTTTCTAGTTCAAACTCATTTAAATAGCTATTGTTTTCATCTTTAAAATCGCTAAGATATCGTCTTATTTGTTTAACAGCATTTATTCCAGCTTTACGACATTTTAACTCAAGGACCATTAAATTTCCTTCTTTATCTTTTCCTAAAATATCTATAAATCCGTGTTCAGTACTATATTCTCTTGCTGTTGGTTTAAATCCTGCTTCAATCATAGAAGGATGTTTCATTATCATATCACCCATATCTTTCTCATATCCTGCTATTTCTAATTCTTGATAATCTTTAGCTACTGCAAAATTTGCAAAGTGAGTTTTTTTAATTTCTACTTCTAATTTTTCCTTAGGATACCTTCTATAGCTTTCTAAAATCAATGTTTCATCTTTGATAATAGCTCTTGTTCTGGATTTAGGGGGTTGCCAGTTCACAGGATCAACTTTTCGCTCTTGATGAATTAAAAATGATCCATCTGGCTTCAACATAATAAACCTTTCTCCAAAATCAAGTTGACTCATAGCTCTTCCTTCATAAATAACTTTACAACATGCAAATATATTTATCATAGCTTTTTTTCTCAAACCTTCTTCAACAAGATCATAAGTTTCCCCAAAGGAGGGATTTTCCAATAATTTGTATTTCATTATATCACAAAATTTATAATTATAGTAAAAAATAGTTGATTTCAAAATGATAAGATTTTAATCACGCTAAAAGGTTTTAATTTAATAAAAAAACCAATTATTACAATGTTTTTAAATTTTTTTGTATAAATGTTATTTTTATTAATATATAGCTAGTTTTAAAATTTGATAACTTTTAAAAAATCGAATAATCGAATTTTGTTTAATTATAACTTAAATTTTTTTTAATTTTCTTCATCAAAATAGAATTGTGCATTGACCTCAAATTAAGAAATAAAAATTTTTATAGTAGTAAACACCATATATATAATAACTATTTACATAATTATAAAATATATTAAAATTATATTTTTTTGGTTTGAATAATAAGTACTAACTAAAATGAATTTATTTTGTAATTATTATATTCTATGGTGGTTAAATGGTTTATAGGATTGAAATTGAAAGAGATTTATGTGTAACTTGTGGAAATTGTGTTAATGATTGTGATGAGTTATTTGAAATAGGTGAAGATGATTTTTCTAGATTGGTTAACGGAGAAATAAATAATAATAATTATTCAGTTAAAGAATTTGAGGATATTAAGTGTGGACTTGATGCTGCTGAAATGTGTCCTGTAGAATGTATTACAGTATTTAAAGACGATGGAGAAATAAATAATTAATTATTAATTAATTTTATAACAGATTAATGTCTTAATCGGTTATTAAATAGATTAAAATTGTATTATAAATTCACACAGATTCTATTTAATAATACAATTAGATGTGTATTAATTGTAATTAAATTAATTATTTCTTTATATTTTTATAAGCTTAAGTAATTTTGGAAAATTTTTATAGATTATGAAATTTAAAACATTTAAAAGTATTTTTCAAATTAGGTTTGTCAGAATTAATTTAAATGAAAGATAAACATATTAATAAAAGATAAAATTTACATTAAATTCATATTTAAATAGGGAGTGAGGATATTAGCTATAAATTAACATTAGATAATGAAGAAGAATTAAAACCTCAATATTTTGAACTAGAATCCTTTAAATTTCAATCTGGAAATGAATTAAAAAACTTGAAAGTTGAGTACACAACTATTGGAACTCCAATAAAAAATGAAGAGGGGAAAATAGCTAATGGTATTGTTTACCTTCATGGATGGGGAGGACATTATAATTCTATTAGGAGAATAGCTGATATTGTTGGTTTAAACAAACCTTTAGATACTAGTAAATTTTTTATCATATCTATCTCGACACTAGGCACTCCAAATTCTTCATGTCCTTCAAGTACTAAATTAGCTAATAAATTTCCAAAATATTCTATTGAAGATATGGTTAATTTCCAAATAGAATTTTTAAAAGCTAAGTTTGATATAAATCATTTAAAAGGCATAATTGGAAACTCAATGGGAGGATTTGAAGCTTTAACATGGGCATCTAAATATCCAAATTATATGGATTTTTTAATATCTCTTGTAAGTAGCTATAAAGTAGCTGGACAAAACTATGCACTTTTCAAGTTTATGAATCGTATAATAGAAAATGATCCTAACTATAATAATGGTGCTTACTTGAAACCTCTTACATTAGCTACAAAATTAGCTAATGAATCAATGTATCCTTATGGTCTTTCAAGTGAATTTTACAGAGCAGAATCAAATGAAAATATGGATTTAGCTATGGACATGATGGAGGAAGAAGGAGCTGAAATGGATGCAAATGATATTGTATACAGAAATATTGCTTCAACAAGCTATGATATTGAGGATATAATTTCAAAAATCAAGACTAAAACTCTTATAGTAGCTATTAATCAAGACCAATATTTTCCACCAGAATTAGATGCTATTCCTATGTCTAAAATCATTAAAAACTCTCATTTAATCACTTATGATTCTATTATGGGACATATTGGAACTTCTGAATTAACAAAAATTGAAAAAGAGATTAATGAGTTTTTAAAGGAATTTAAGTAGATTACTATTCTATTATACTATTTTTATTCTTTGAGATTGTCCAATTATTCAAAATTTTAAAAAAATTAATAAAATTATTTTCTTTAAACAAACTTTAAATTGAATATAAATATTACTATAATCTTATTTTTAGAAAATCACAGATTTTCTATCATTGAAAAATCACAGATTTTTCAAAGTTTTGAAAATAGTATTAATTTAAAATAAAATTTATATTTTAAATAATATGATATTTTTAAATTTAAATTAAATAATATAATAATATTTTTAAGAATATTTAAGAAATATTATATTTCTATTCATTATTTAAAGAAATTATATAAAAATTAATAGTATAAAGTACATGAAAAATTGACTTTTGGGTCTTTT
>WRMT01000309.1 GCA_009777005.1 Methanobrevibacter sp.
TACTAAAAAATATTTTTTATTTATAAATAAAATAATTATTTAATGAAAAAAGTTTGGTAATAACCTATATAAAAAAATTATTTTAAAAAAAAAAAAAAAAAAAAAATATATACACTAAAGAATTAAAAAATACAAATGAAATAATCAATATACTAAAAAAAACAGGGAAATATATCAAAATAGATAAATAAAAAATAAATAAATAAAAAAAAGAAAAAATGAAAGTTAATAAAAACTTTCTGCATTACATCATTGGAGGCATTCCACCCATAGCTGAAGGATCCATTCCACCCATATCAGGTTCTCCAGATCCACTAGATGCAATAACATCATCGATTCTTAAAATCATTTCAGCAGCTTCAGAAGCAGATTGAATAGCTTGTTTTTTAACACGTTTAGGTTCTATAACACCTGCTTTTTTCATGTCAGTGACTTCTCCATTGAAAACATCAAGACCCATATATGGTGATTTTTCATGAGCAGCTCTTAAATCTACTAAAGAATCAATACTATCTAAACCAGCATTTTCAGCTAAAGTTTTAGGAACAACTTCTAAAGCTTCTGCAAATGCGGTGACAGCTAATTGTTCTCTTCCACTAATAGATTCAGCATAATCTTTTAATTTTTTAGACATTTCTATTTCAGGAGCTCCTCCACCAGCTACAACTTTACCATCTTCGATGGTAGCAGATACTACACCAATAGCATCTTCAATAGCTCTTTCAATTTCATCTACAACATGTTTAGTGCTTCCTCTAACAAGTAAAGTAACAGCTTTAGCTTCACTACATTCTTCTACAAAGATCATATCTTCACCAGATATTTTCTTTTGAGTAACTTTACCAGCACTTCCCAAATCATCAACAGATAAATCATCTAAGTTAGATACTACTGTAGCACCAGTAGCTTTAGCTAATTTTTCAATATCTGATTTTTTAACCCTTCTTACAGCCATGATGTCAGCTTTAGCTAAGTAATGTTGAGCCAAGTCATCAATACCTTTTTGAGCAAATAAAACATCTGCACCAGAATCAGCTATTTTATCAACCATGTCTTTAATCATTTGTTCTTCTTGCTCAATGAAAGCTTGCATTTGAGCAGGATCTGTAATACTAATTTCAGCATCCATTTCAGTTTCTTTAACTTCAATTGCAGAGTTTATAAGAGCAATTTTACCATCAGTAAGTTTAGAAGGCATTCCAGGATGTACTCTTTCTTTGTCTATAATTACACCTTGAACAAGAGAAGATTCATCCACAGTAGCACCATCTTTTTTCTCAATTTTAATATGGTCTGATTCAACTTCTCCATCTTCTTCTACTTGTTGAACAGCATCGACAACTAATTTAGCTAATGGTTCACGAGCTTTTTCAGTGCCTTTTCCAGTCATAGCAGTCATAGCTACTTTAACTAATGTTTCTGAACCCACATCTTCAATAGAAATATTTTCTAAAATTTCTTGAGCTTTTTCAGCTGCTTGTCTGTAACCCATAGCTATGATAGTTGGATGAATATCCATATCTAATAATGATTCAGATTTTTTAAGTAATTCACCAGCAATAATAACTGCAGTAGTGGTTCCGTCCCCTACTTCATCTTCTTGGGTTTTAGCTACTTCAACAAGCATTTTAGCTGCTGGATGTTCAATATCCATTTCTTTTAAAATGGTTACCCCATCATTTGTAACAACAATATCACCTAAACCATCGACTAACATCTTGTCCATACCTTTTGGACCTAGTGTTGTTCTTACAGTTTCAGCTAAAACTTTACCTGCTAAAATATTAGTTCTTTGAGCATCTCTACCTAATAACCTATTGGTTCCTTCAGGTAAAACTAAAATTGGTTGACCTGCACCTTGATTCATTTAATCACCTATAATATAATTTATTATACAATATAAAATCTAAATTAAAAAATTTAGAAATGTTAATCTTTAGCTATTAATAATTTATTATTTCATAGTTAATCCTTTAATTATAAAAATACATAATTAACACGAAAATTTATCCTTTAATTATAAAAATACATAAATAATTAACTCAAAAATTTATCCTTTAATTAAAAAAATACATAAATAATTAACTCAAAAATTTATCCTTTAATTAAAAAAATACATAAATAATTAACTCAAAAATTTATCCTTTAATTATAAAAATAATTAAACAAATAATTAGCAAAAAATTACATATTAATTAATAATTATAAAATAATTAAAAAAAAATTACATATTAATTATTAGTAATTATTAAAATAATTAAAAAATAAAAATCTATTAAATTATTAAAATTATTAAATAGCATATTAACTAAAAAAACTTTATACAATAAGAGTGGGTTAAAGGTTATATAAATACTTTGTGGTGAAAATTAATAAAAAATTTAATTTTTTTAAATAAAATTTAAATAGCTATTTATTATCAATTATTTAAAATCTTTTTTAAAAGAAAACGTGATAGAATGAGATTTATTGATTTAACACATCAATTAAAAAATGATATAATGGTTTATCCTGGTGATCCATTATTTAAATTAAAAAATATTAATGATACAAATGATTATTCATTATTTGAGATAAAGGGAAATTTACATACAGGAACACATATTGATGCTCCATATCATTACATAGCTAATGGAAAAAAAGTAAAAAACATATTATTAGAAAATTTAATAGGAAAAGCTAATGTTTTTAATCTTAATCTTATTAACCATGAAAAAGAAATAAATTTAGAAGACATAGAAACTTTATATAAAATTGGACAAAAAAAATATTCCAATAACCATGATTTAGAAAAAAGGTTAAAAAAAATTATCATTTTAAAGACAAGTTGGTGCAATAATTGGGGAGAGAAAAATTATTTTACTGAAAATCCTTTTATATCTAAAGAAGTAGCTAATATCTTTGTTGAAAATAATATTTCAGGAGTAGCTATAGATACACCAAGTGTTGATTCATATGGAGAAAACAAGATTCATAAAATTTTGCTCAAAAATAATATATGGATTGTTGAGAATTTAACCAATATGAGTAAAATTTCTGAAGGAATCTGCAAAGCATTTTTTATTCCTTTAAATATTGATGCTGAAGCATCATTTGTAAGGGCTTTTATTGAAATTCAATAATTTTCATTTTAATTAAAATAAAAAAATAAAATAAAAAAAAAAAAAAAAAAAAAAAAAAAAAAAAAAAAAAATATAAAAAACATCTCAAAATAAAAAAAAAAAAAAAAAAAAAAAAAAAAAAAAAATGACAAAAAAC
>WRMT01000310.1 GCA_009777005.1 Methanobrevibacter sp.
TTTAAACTCAAAAAAGCCATACAATTTGTACTTTTATCAACGAAACATACAATGAGCTTTAAACTTACCAACTAAAATACCAATGACCTCTGATTTTTCCCAAAAATCTAGGACCCTATAATAATTATAAATTAAAAGATTAAAATTCTATTTAAATAATATAAATGATTAAAAATATATTAATAAATATAAATTCAATGATTGAAATTCAAGCTATAATTAATATAAATTCAATGATTAAAAATATATTTATTAATTTTTATTAATACTTTATCACTTAAATATAATAAACATTTTTAAAATAATTATAATAAAAAATAAATTTTAAAGTATAAACTAAATAATTTATAATAAAAAACAAAGTATTTAAGTATAAATTAATAAAATTATAAAGAAAATCTAATTTTAAATCAATAGCTAAACATTAACAATAAAATAAGGAAAATTATAAAGAATTCTTATTTTATATCCAACACCAAATGTTTAAAATAGTTAAAAAATAAATCAAAGTTTTTTTAAAGATAAAAAAAGCTTTAAATAAGTTTAAGCTATTGAATAATTCCAGCACCTTGTCTTAAAATTTTTACATCTTTTCTAGTTAAATCAGCGACTGTAGAAGCTTTTTTAGAGTCCAATGACCCTACATCAATAGCTAAGTCCACATCAGCATTTAGTTGTTTAGCTATTTTTTTAGGTGTTTTTAGAGTTTCTTTTGAAGATAAATTTGCACTAGTAGAAGTTATTGGAAAAATTTGAGATAATTCCATAGCTATTTTACTATTAGGAATCCTAACACCTATTTTTTTACTTTTTGAAACATAATTATCTGGAATTACTGGGGTTTTATAAAGAACAAATGTAAATGGTCCAGGAAGTTTATTGGTGATGAGGTCCCAGTGTTCCATTTTTACCTCAGCTATTAATAAAAGCTCATTAATAGATGAAACAGATACAGAAAGTGGTTTGTGGAAATTTCTATTTTTTATTTTGTATATTCTATTTAATGCATCCTGATTAAAAACATTAGCTCCTAACCCATAAACAGTATCTGTAGGATATAATATTACACCACCTGAAAATAAAACATCAATAGCTTTATGTATTGATTTCTCATCAGGATTATTAGGGTTCATCTTAATTATTTTCATCTTATCACAATAATTAATGGACTCATGAAAAAAGTAAAATTAAATTACGGAAATAATAATTTCAACTTAATTAAAGTTTCATTTATAATAGCTATTGATAAACCAGACTATAAATGTTTAAGTTATTAAATGAAAAGCAAAACGGTTGCAAAACCTATTATTTTTAAAACAAAAGGGAAAAAATTAGCTATCACTGATATATTGCTCTTTATAATATTTATATTTTTTAGTCCTCTGAATTCATTTAAGACTGAAATACTTCATTAAGAATCAAGATAAAATTCTTTCAGATAAAGTTATACAAAAAATTAGTTCAAAAAAATGAACCAGTACATAAAATTATACAAAAAAAATTAGTTCAAAAATATAAACCAGTACATAAAATTATACAAAAAAAATTAGTTCAAAAAATTGAACCAGTTCAAATAAATAGTTTTAAAAAGAGTGATAGGCATACTAATATTATACTCCTTTTTTATTGAAAAGGAAATAGCTAATAATTTAACACAAATTTAGGTGAAAGTATGGTGGCAATTCCTCTTGGAATTCCTGAAGATATTGATAATTATTTTTATAACCGTGAAAGAGAATTAATCCAACTAAAATCATTAATAGATAATTTAAAATACAATGTATCTAATCAAATTCTTTTAACAGGATTTAGAGGAGTGGGAAAAACTTTTCTTTTAAAAAAATTCATTAAAACCCTTCCTAAAAATATTTTAAGCTGTTACATCGACATATCAAAGATTTATGGAATGCAAAAAGCTAAGTTAACAGAAGAAGAAGTATTGTACTGTCTCTTGGAAGAAATGAATGAATCAGTTAAAAATCATGGGAAAGGTCTTAAAAAAATAAATCACAGCATAACAACCTTATTAAAAAAAATAAACAGCCAGGATTATGATTTTAAAGATGCAGGAACTTTGCTTTCCATTCCAATTCCACAAGTAAATGATAACTATAAAAAATTAAGTAAATTTGTGTTAGAATTTCCTCAGAAAGTTGTTAAAGCATCTAATGGAGAAATTAAAGGATTTGTAATAATAATCGATGAATTTCAATTCATAAGTAAATTAAAATCTCCTGAAAGCTTTTTTTGGCTTATTAGAAGTTTTACTCAAGAACAAGACAATGTATCATATATCTTCACTGGATCTACCTCAACTACAAGTGAGATGGTAGAAGAATTAAATGGAATAAGTGGTGCATATGGTCAAAGAATGATTCAATTAACCATTAGTCCTTTTTCAGAGAAGGAAACTAATAACTATCTTAAAGATAAAATATCTGAAATTAAATTTAGTAAAGATGGTTTAAAAAGATTTTACAAATGTACAAGAGGTTATCCAGCGTATATTAATAGTTTTTGCAACATTATGAACAATGATAAAGTTTACAACGAAAAAATGATTATAAACGAGTTTTACAATAAACTTGATCAAATAGCTATTAAATGGATTATTTTATGGTCATCACTTTCAAAAGAAGAAAAAGAAATAATAACCACCATTAATGAAAGTGAATCCCTGAAATTAAAAGATTTAAATGAAAAAATCGATTTTTCAAAAGGAACCTTAATAAAATACTTAAAAAAACTAAAAAATAAAGGAATAGTTTCTCATATAAAAACGGATTACATGATTGAAGATTATATGTTATCTGCTTGGCTAAAACATAGGAAAAAAGAAGATTCTTATTATCCTTTGTAAGTAAAATAAAAGGAGAGCATTAGTATGATCCCATTTAACATTTTCCCTAAATAAGATAATAGCCTATAAACAAAATAATCATGGTTCTCTGAATTCACATAAAACATTTTTCGATTAAAGGCAATAGCTAATAGCTGAACATTTTTTCTTTTTAAATATTTTTCAAAGTATTCTTTCCCATGAATTTGTGTGAATACATTTCAGGTAGCTTTAGCTAAGTTTTCATACTTTTATTCATTTTCCAATTTTTCATGGAAATTTAGCACCATATAATATAGTGTTATGACAATTTAATTTTAAATGTTTTTATACTTTGAGTTACATATTATAAGTATGAAGCATAGAAAATTGGAACTTAGTGAAAATGATCATAAGTACTTG
>WRMT01000311.1 GCA_009777005.1 Methanobrevibacter sp.
AAACATTTAAATACTTAAATTTATTATAAAATAATAATAAAATGACTATAAATTTAAAATATTAATATTAAGTATTTATTTTTAAAAAGTTAGAAAATCTTCGATTTTCAAAATTCAAAAGTATGAATAAATATAGATTTTAATAATTGTTAATAAGTTTTTAAAAATCCAAAGAAAAAAAATCGAATTGGTGTAATCCTCTGTAAAAATCCCTTATAGTAATTTTTTATCTACTTAAACCAGTGAAATTTGGCGTGTGATATTATTTTTGTTCATAAATATACTAAACTAAAATTTTAATCTTTTCAAATGATTCCAACGCTTTTTTAACTACTAAATCCATATTATAATATTTATATTGAGCTAAACGACCTAAAAATATAACATTTTTCTCTTTTTCCATATCTTTCTTATATTCTTGAAATTTATCTAAGTATTCTTTAGTAGGATAAGGATAAGAAGGTTCATCATCAAAACCAGGGTATTCTTTCATAATAGTGGTTTTATCTTTAATATTTTGAAAAGTTAACTTTTTAAACTCAGTAATCCTAGTAAAATCATAATCATTAGGATAATTAATAACTGCACATTCCTGATAAGAATCTTCATCATAAGTTTCAGTTACAAAATTTAAGCTACGATATAATAATTTACCATATTTATAATCATAAAAATAATCAATAGGACCCGTGTAAATTAAAATTTCATAGTCTATATCATTTATAATCTCTTTATAATCAGTATTTAATTTAATTTCAATATTATCTGATGAAATCATCTTTTTACATAGTTTAGTGTAACCTTCTTTAGGTATTCCTTGGTATGTATCTTCAAAATATCTTGTGTCATGATTAAATCTAAAAGGAATCCTTGAAATTACTGAAGAATCTAGGTTACTAGCTGATGTTCCCCACTGTTTTTCAGTGTAATTTTTAAAAAGTTTTTCATAAATATCTACACCAGCATTAGCTAAAACAACATCTTCACTAGATCTAATCTCTTTTAATTGAACTTTTTCTTTATCAATCCATTTTCTCATACTTTCTTCATCTAAATCAAAATCATACAACACATTTAATGTATCAATACATATAGGCATAGGAACAAGTTTACCATCAACATGACTCAAAACTCTATGTTCATAAGGAATCCAATCAGTGAAATTACTTAAATAATCATAAACCAGCTTTTCATTAGTATGGAAAATATGAGGACCATAATTTTGAATTAAAACACCACTATCATTATATGAATCATAAACATTCCCTCCAATATGATTCCTTTTTTCTATAATTAAAACTTCTTCATCTAAATCATTAGCTATTCTTTCAGCTATAGTAAGACCAGAAAGTCCCGCCCCAACAATCACATATTTATAATTTTGGTAGTGATTATATTTCATTTTCTATCATTCCTTACTTTAGATAAGTACTAGTTTCAAGCATTTTAATAATTGATGAAAGTAAAAATTTTGTTTTAAAACCTTTATTATGAATTAATTGGAGTTTTTTAATTTTTTCAAGAAGTAATTTATTTTCATTCTTATTCATGGAAGCTTTTTTCCAAGCATTAGCCCAGTACATTAAATGAGGGTTAACTGTTACATTAACAATTTCATCACCATAAGATTTAGAAATTTCAGCACAATAAATATAGGAATCCATCAAATCAGCTAAAAATCTCACATTAACATTATTTGTAATAGATTTATCCTCAGGTAAATCACGAATAAAATAATCATAAGATAAATAATTATTTAAAAACACAATTCCATTAGCATTTAAAAGAGATTCCAAAGAAAAAGCCATATCATCTCCAGAAATATATTTTTGGAAACGAATATTTTTTTCCATAATTAAATCCCTCTTATAAATTTTAGTCCAAACAGATGGAGGAATTTTCAATAAATCAGGTTCTTCGGTGATTTCATTAATTTTAATAACATCTGCTGGTTTTTCACGATTATAAGTTTTAACAATATCACTACCATAAAGCAAATGTTCCAAAGCATTAGACCAAATGAAATCATTAACATTTAAAGGATTATGTTTTTCTAAAGTTTCATTAGGATAAACATCTTCTAAATTATCCAAATAAGGAGAATATGATTTTTGAACAGATTTACCATAAGTAAAAATTCTTCTAAATCTGGCAAAAGCTATTTCAACATTATTTTCTTTAGCTACACCATATAAAGTTTCACAGGCATCTAAAGCATATCTATCATCTGGATCTAGAAACATTATATAATCTCCTGTTGAGTTTTCAATTCCTATATTTCTAGGTCCATTTGCAGCACCAGTATTTTTTTCTAAATGAATAGCTTTACAAGAATCATACTTTTCAGCATACTCATTAATAATCTCACCACTATCATCAGTAGAACAGTCATTAACCATTATAATTTCTAAATTTTCCTCACCAATACTTTGGTTTATTAAAGAATCAATACCTCCCTTTAAATGGATTCCTACATTAAATATAGGCAATATTATACTAATTTTATCTTTAATTTTTCTCCCTCCATATTCTATATCTAAATTCTTGAAAAATTATTATTATCTTCACAAGTTCACAAAAATATCTCTTTTTAAATATCTAAAGGTAATGTGAACATTTTCACCTTATTCTATTAAAAAAATTAAATATTCAATAAATTTTTAATTAGCTACTTGCTCTGATAAATCCACATAAAATGTATTAACTATAATTGTTATTATTAACTTATATATACATATAGATATTTTTACAAAAACCTTTTGAAATATTTTTCGCTTATTAATTAAAGTCTCCATAAGTCAATTTTTCTTGATATTTCTTAATAAATTAATCTTTATATAATTTATTTAAATAGTATTCAAAAATATGTTTCATAAAATTATTATATAACAGAGTATAAAATTCTGCGGATAATAAGAATAGTTTTAAGAAAATTATAAAACAGATTCTTATGATATGATAATCAAAACTATAATAAAATTATGAACCATAAAATGGTCATGAGCCATGTTTATATATTAATACTTATAATATAACTTAACAATAATATATTTACTAATATAATATATTTAATATCATGTATTTTATATAGATTCTTAAGAAGTTTTAAGAGGTTGTTGCACAATTTTATTTTGATGAACAAAATTGAAAATTTTAATTTATAACTAAACAAAATTTAATATATTCAAATTTTTTTAAAAATTATTAATTTTTATTTATATATTCCTTGAAC
>WRMT01000312.1 GCA_009777005.1 Methanobrevibacter sp.
AAAAAAAAAAAAAAAAAAAAAAAATAAAAAAAAAAAAAAAAAAAAAAAAAAAAAAAAATAAAATGAAAAAAAAAAAAAAAAAAAAAAAAAAAAAAAAAAAAAAAGGAAGGGGGGGGGGGGGGGGGGGGGGGGGGTGCATAACAATAATTAAATAATTATAATTAATAATTAATAGAAAATAACTTATAATTATTAATAATATTAAAAAATAACAATAATTATTAAATATATTATAATTCTAATCATTTTAAACGAAAATATAAGTATTTTTTTATATATAAAAAATATATAATAGATAATAATATTTTTCTTCATAAGAAAAATAAATATATAAAAAGATAGAAATAAAGGAAAAATTGTCGTATGGGAAAAAATAAGAGTTATTATTAGATTTATATATTGATAATCAAGAAAATAAGCCAAAAATATCATTTAATTTTGAAACAACCAATAATAAAGCTATAATTGGAAAAAAACGAAAAAATGTTTTATATTATGAGATCTAAAAAAAGCTTTAAAAAAATTATCAAAAATTTACCATTACAAAATAAAGATATAAAAAGAACTTATTAAAATTTTGAATTTGAATACGCTTATTAATGAAATTTGATTAGAAGTAAAATTTTGACTGAATCAATTTAAAAGAATTTATATCATTATAAAATTTCAACACAGAAAATCGAAAATTAAGTTTGAATTGAAAAGTTTACACTAATTATACGTAACTTATATAAAGAATAAATAGCAGAGAAATATTAATTGTAGTAAAATTTAATTAGCTGATTTGGTGAAAATATGGAAGAAAGAGAGCTTGATGATTTAAAAAAAGCCATCAATAAAACTGAACGTTATTCTAAAACTGTAAATCGTGACGAAAAAATGCTAAATTTTTCTGTTGAAGAACTTAGAGAGTCAAAATCTGGTGATTTTTGGATAATTACAGTTGGTTGGGATATTTTGAAGAAAAAACAACCTCCAAAAAATGCTATGCAACTTGCTTTGCAACAAATAGAATCTAATGTTTTTTATGATAGAACTTCAAAGGTTTTTGTAATTTCTAAAAAAACAGGTGAAGTAGAAAAAATGGTTAATGAGGATAGTGAAGAGTTTTATGAACTTATATCTTAGTTTGATTAATATGACTAAAATAAAGGATAAAATAATTATTTTTGATGCGAACTTATTACTAGTGTTTATATTGGGATTAAATAATCAAAGTAGAGAAATTAATCACCCAAGATCTAACAAATACAAATTGAAGCATTCTAAAGCTTTAAAAGAACTTTTTGATTATTGGAGTCCTTTAATAATCATTGGTCCCGTATTAATTGAAACTTTTCATCTTTTAAAAAATCCTGCTTCTAAAAAACAAAAAATCCCACCGGATAACTTAATTTCACTTTATAGGATTTTTCTGGATAATCATGCATTTAAAGAAGAAAGAGTAGAAATTGAAAAAGTAATTAATGATAACCGTATTAATAAATTAGGACTCACAGACACTTCAATTATACATTTAGTAAAAAATCTTATAAAAAGGGATAGCTATGAAATTGCAGTTGTTTCCGATGATAAAGAGTTGATAAAAGAAATTAATGAATTAAATATAGAAACATATTTTTTTGATGCTAAAGGTTCATTATGCTCTTCAAAAAATTAAACAATGATGATTTACCCTATTTTCTCTTCTTCTTTTGCAATAATATGTTCCCAACAATAGTATATAATTTAAAAAAAATTTCACTATACAGGAAATAATTTTTTAAATAATCCTAATTTGAAACAAAAATTTTTTTAAAATAAAAATATTATATTAGAATTTAATAGAATTAAAGAATATTTATAAAAACAGTTAATTACCAACTTTTCTTAAAAGATATGATTAAAGAAAAAGAATTAAAAATTAAAAAAATGGATGTATCAAATATTTTAATTTATGATACCATCTCTAAAAATGTAATTATTCTCCTATTTTACAGTCACTTTCCTTGTATAGCTAGAATTCTTGAAAGTTTTAGTTCCACTATATTTAGCTGTAAAATTAAGCTTTCCTTTTTTAGTCACTTTCTTAGTTAAAGTAGCTATACCTTTAGAATTTGTTTTAGCTTTTCCAAAATATTTGTCATTGACATAAAAACTAATAGATCGACTTTTCATAGCTTTTTTTAGATGGTTTTTAAGAGTTGCTTTAAAAGTAGCTTTTTTTCCATATTTTACTTGGGGTTTAGCTAAAGTAAGATAAGTTTTTAATCGACTTTCATCCTTGACTGTACCATTACTAAGAAAATTTCCATAAGGATTTCCTGAAAGAGTGTTGTCGCCAACTGTTATACTCCCTGTGTTTATAATTCCAGCATATTTATTATTTTTTAATATACTATTTTTCAAAGTAGCAGTACCAGCATCGTTATAAAAGCCAGCAAAACCAGAACTTACATTTCCTGAAGTTTTAGTAAAACTGGAGCCAGTTACCTGACTATGTGATCTAAAATTTGTGATTACTCCTCCATAGGCAGTGATATGGTTATTAGTAAAAATAGAGTTAGATACAACTAAATTTCCACCATCAACATTGTTTATTGAACCATCCAAGGCACCAGTATTTTTAGTGAAAGTTGAGTTGACAACCCTACAATAACCTTTATTGTATATTGCTGCACCAATCATTGCAGAGTTATTGGTGAAAATACAATTAATGAAAGTAGCTCTTGAACCTGAATTTATAAAGATATTACCATAGCTAGTTGCTGCATGCATGTTTCCATTAGTAAATGTAATGTTTCTAAAAACCACATCAGCATTCCCAGTTATAGTAAATATTCTATCCATTTTTTGTGCATCAATTATTACTGATTTTGCTGGTCCCTTACCACTTATAGTTACTTTCTTACTAATAGTTAATGCTATATTTTTAGAACCTGTATATTTACCAGGATTTAACTCAATAGTATCACCATTATTACTCTTTGTAATAGCTCCTTGTATCCCATCAGCATTATTAACA
This sequence comes from Methanobrevibacter sp., assembly GCA_009777005.1. Classification (GTDB taxonomy): domain Archaea; phylum Methanobacteriota; class Methanobacteria; order Methanobacteriales; family Methanobacteriaceae; genus Methanorudis. Next base: position 3,005 of record WRMT01000312.1, read on the forward strand.
GTAATTTTAGCTCCACTCACTGAACTAATCAAAAAACAAGTGGTTAAGAATAATATAAAAATAACCATGATATTTTTTAAAGAACTTTTATTTATCATTTATTTCCATGCCTCCAATAAATTTTAATTATATAAAAATTTATTTTTAGAGTTTATATAATTTTTATATAATAATATTTTGAAAAAATTATTTAAAATAATTAAATAAAAAA
>WRMT01000313.1 GCA_009777005.1 Methanobrevibacter sp.
CTCAGTTAAGAGTTTCTGGGGAGAAAATCCCACACAACTGGGATTGAGAAAATCATAACAATCTTCTCACTGATTATCGAAGAACGGAGACCCTATCCTGTCGCACATTATTATTATTATTATTTAAAGTATTATTATTATTATTATTATTATTTAAAGTATTATTGTGATTATTATTTAATTATTATTATAATTATATTTATAATTATTAATTTAAAAATTATTTTTAATATTTTAAATTTTTTATTTCATGAAAATTTCAAAATTATTTTATTATTATCTCTTACTTTTTTTTTAAGAGTTTAAATTGAATTATTTAATATGATATTATGAATGAGGGAAAATTTAATAGATTTAAATCTAATATTTTGGATATTAGAAAAAGGGAAATATATCCTGCAGAAATTTTGATTGAAAATGGATATTTTACAAAAGTAAGTCCTTTAGATAATGATGAGGTTCAAGATTCTATTGATGAAATTGAATTAGATTTCAATGGAATATTAGTTCCAGGGTTTATTGATGCACATATACATATTGAAAGCTCACTTCTCACACCAAGTAACTTTGCAAAAGCTGTTGTTCCCTTTGGAACTACTTCGCTCATAGCTGATCCTCATGAAATAGCTAATGTAGCTGGAAAAGAAGGAATTGAAATCATGATAAATGATGCTCAAAAGGTTCCTTTTGATTTTTATTTTTCTGCTCCTTCTTGTGTTCCAGCTACAGAAAATGAAACATCTGGAGCTTGTATTGATAGTGTAGCTATTGAGGAGCTAATGAAAAAAGATGAAATTATAGCTTTAGGAGAAGTAATGAATTATGTAGGTGTAATAAATCAAGATAAAGAGTTAATAAATAAATTAAAAATAGCTAAAAAATATAAAAAACCTATAGATGGTCATGCTCCAAGATTATCTGGTGAAGACTTAGAAAAATATATTGGAAGTACTATATCTAGTGATCATGAATGTGTAAGTTTTGAAGAAGCTATAATTAAAAAAGAATTAGGCATGAAAATCATGGTTAGAGAAGGATCTTCTGCTAAAAATATGGAAGCTCTTTTAAATATAAAAGATAGAATCGATCTCTATTCAAAACAAGATTTTTTTGGTTCAATTTCTGCTAGTGTTTTTCAAGATATATTAAAAAATCCAATATTTGATTTTTTAGTAAGTGATGATAAAGATCCTAAAGATTTAAAACATGGTCATTTAAATATTTTGGTAAAAAAAGCTATTGATTTAGGAATTGATCAATTTGAAGCTATTAAAATGGTTACTATCAATCCTGCAACTCATTATAATCTTAATTCAGGTGAAATAACTAGTGGTAAAATAGCTAATTTTATATTAATAGATAATTTTGATAATTTCAACGTAAAAAAAACATTTATTCATGGAAAATTAGTAGCTGAAGATGGAAAAGCATTGTTCAATGTAGAAAAACCTTTTTTAAAAAATACATTTAAATTAAATAAAAAAATAGCTAATGATTTTGATATAAAAATAGCTAATCAATCTGTAGTAAATGTTAATGTTATTGAAACAATAAATAATGAAATTATTACAAAAAAGTTTAAAGCTGAATTAAATGTTAAAGATCAGATTATTCAAGCTGATTTAAGAAAAGATATTTTGAAATTAGCTATTGTTGAAAGATATGGAAACAATAATATAGCTAATGCTTTTGTAAAAGGATTTAATCTGAAAAAAGGAGCTATTGCTTCAAGTGTAGCCCATGATTCTCACAATATCATAGTTCTTGGAACAAATAGTGAAGACATGGCAAAAGCCGTTAACTTAATTTCTGAAAATAAAGGTGGTTTAGCTATTGTTCATGGAGAATTTCAAAAAATATTAAAACTTCCAATAGCTGGTTTAATGAGTGATGAAAGCCTAGCTACAGTTTCATATGAACTTGAAGAAATTAACAAAATAGCTACTGATTTTGGATCTAAAATGGAATCTCCACTTATGACTTTGTCATTTTTAGCTCTTTTAGTTATCCCTAGTTTACGATTAAGTGATAAAGGATTATTTGATGTTGATAACTTTTCATTTATTGATGTAGTTAGTAATTTTTGATAGGTGAATATTTTTTTGTTTGGTGAATATTTTTTTGATAGGTTTTTTTTTTTTTTTTGATTAATAACAAAAATAGAGAAATAAATTTAATTATTATTCCTAATTATGAGCTTATTGGCTATAATTTTATTTTATAACCTTTTTTTTCAAGTGTTTTTTGAAGGATTTTAATAGCTTTTTTATCTTCACTAGTTCCTACTTTATTAATTATTCTTTTAGATTCTCTAAATCTATCAAGAAAATATTCTTGTTTTTCATTATCAACTATATCCATTCTTGTAAAATTCACTAAAGACTCTATTAAAGAATAAAATCCTCTATTAACAGCTTTTGCACACTTTTTTTTTATAATTATTTCTTCTACATCAGCTTTAACTATACTTGCAGCTGATTTTCTAATTGGATCACTTTGTTTTATCCCTTCTTTTATATCAGTTACTTTACATTTTATATAAGCTTCAACATCTTTTAAAATAGCTATTTCAGAATTTTCAATGAAATATTCCTTTGAAAGATTGTCTATTGTGGATAAAGTAAATAATAGGGGATTTTCAGTGATATTTACTGTAAATTCTCTTTTCATGGAGATATTTTTTAAGGTAATGCTACCTTTAAATATTCTACACATTACTTTATCTTTTTCTTTACAAATTATTCCAATAGGTGCAGCATTTTCTTTTCCATCATCATTTTTAGTAGTTATTATTGTTTCATATTGCTGACCTTTTTCCATTCCAACTAAATTCAAATCATTAGTCATTTTATCTCCTAGTTTCATTATAAATTCGAGATTTATAATTTAACACTGATTTTTTTTATAATTTTTAATAAGATATTTTCATACTTTTTTTTATATATTTAGTTATTATTTACAAATTTAATACTCATTTTGAATAGAAAGTATCATTATAAAAGGATAAAATTATAATAATATTTATTCTAAAAAGTTAAATATAAGATATAATATAAATAGAATAATATTTTAAAGTTTAATATAATATATTATATAACTAAAATAGTGTTTTAAAATTTAAATAAATAATATTTTTAAATTTAGATAAATATTATTTTAAAATTTAAATAAAATATAGC
>WRMT01000314.1 GCA_009777005.1 Methanobrevibacter sp.
TAAAAAAAGAATCATATTACGAAAATTGGGCAGCAGAATATTTACCAGTTTTGGAAAAAAGTTAGGTAATTAACTATATTATTATTATTATTATTATTTCTATTATTAAATACGAATTAGTATCTAGATTTACCACTTTTTTTAATTTTTAATGAATGATTAAATTAAAGAAATGATAAAAAATAGCTATAATTTAAAATTTAACAAGGTTAATAAAAGATAAATTTATATGAATAGGAATTAATATATCATTAAGGAAATATATAATACTGATTATATTATAACTAATAAAGAGGAGTTTCATGTACAAAAAAATATTATCTCCCACTGATGGTTCAAAATTCGCAGAAAAAGCAGAAAAACATGCATTGTTTCTTGCAGAAGCTAGTGGTGCTGAAATAATTGCTTTAAGTGTTATTGAAACAAATTTTTCCATTGGACTTCCTGCAGATGATGTTGTTCGGCGGATAAATCAAATGCTTAAAAAAGAAACTGAGAGGAATCTTGAAAAAGTTGAAAAATTAAAAGAAGAAGCTGATAGTGATGTTAAAATTACATTTAAAGTAGCTGAAGGTTCTCCTGCAGATATTATTTTAGAAACAATAGAAAAAGAAGATATAGATCTTGTTGTAATGGGAAGTTCTGGAAAAAGTGGATTTGATAGATTCATAATGGGAAGTGTAGCTGAAAAAGTTGTAAGGGCTGCAGAATGTTCTGTTCTTGTTGTTTATTAATATTATTATAAATTTCATTCTATTTATTAATTAGATATCTTAATTTTTACTTTTATAAAAATAATTTTTTTACAATTAACTATTTTAAATCGTTTTATATTAAATGGTGTTTTACATGTTAGTAAGAGATATTGTGTCTGATGATGTTATCAATGTTACTGTTCCTGGAAACCGTGAACAAGCATTAAACTTAATGAGAGAAAAAAATGTTTCTGGTGTTTGTGTTGTAAAAGAAGGAACAAATAAATTAGTCGGAATATTAACTCGTTCAGATTTAATTGAAAATCCTGATGAAGAACAAATAGCTCTTATTATGTCAAGAGATATGATTACTGCTAGTTTAAATGAGAATGTTAAAGAAATAGCTTTTAAAATGTTAGAAAATAACATTAGAAGGGTACCTGTTGTTGACGATGATGGGGATTTAGTAGGAATATTAACCTCTTTTGACTTAGTGGCTTTAGCTATTCCTGAAATGGATATTGAAGACCCTGTTGAAGAGTATATGACTAAAAATGTTCCAACAACATGGGAACAAACTCCCTTAAATGTTGCATTTGAGATAATGAGATTTTTCAATTCAAAATCAATCTTATCATTAAATAATGAAGGAAAAATGAGCGGAATCCTCACAGAAACTGATTTTATTAATGAAAGTGAGGTTGTTTCAGAAACAAGTGTTCATAATTCCTCTGTTGGAACAGAAGGAGATAAATGGTCTTGGGATAGTACAACTGTTCTTTATGTTGAGAAAAACCATCTTAAATTTTCTAATAAAGTTGTTAAAGATGCTTCAACTAGTAATGTATCTACTGCAAATACAAAAACAAAAGTATCTGATTGTGCAAATAGAATGAGATTAGATAATATTGAGCAAATTCCCGTAATAAATGTAGAAGGAGATCTCGTTGGCTTAGTAAGAGCTAATGATTTAATTAAAGCTCTTATAAAATGATTATAATTGTTTTTAATTATTTTTAGCTATTTTCATTTGTTTGAATTGTCTTTATAGTTTAAATTGTTCTTATAGTTTGAATTTGTTTGAATTGTCTTTATGCTTTAAATTTGTTTAAAATGGGTATTATAGCTTAATTAGGATTTAATTAGGTTTTAAAGTATTTTGTATTATAAAATGCTCGATATAACCATGCAGTTTCTATTTAAAATCTTATGAGAAAATGTTTTTTTTTAAACTAATTTTTCTAACTTTTACTTATTATTTGTTATTATCATAATAGTGTTATGAAGACATACAATATAATACGAAATGTATATAAATAACTTATGACAATAATAATATAGTGAGTCCCAACCCCCCAAAAATAAGAAGTAGAAAATAATATTTTTACTTTTTTTATCCTTTAAATATGCATATGATCTTTTTTTTGAAAGAAAATGGGGCTCACTACATACTAATTAAAATATTAATATTACTTTTTCAAATAATTAAGTAAAACTTTTTGCTAATTATCATCTCATAACTGTGCTATACTTATTTTTATATAGTTTTATGTTCAATAATGAATATGGAAATAGTTACTTTTTTGGATTATTTTGTATATAAAATTGTAATCGAAACAATATTCCTTTTTAATCAAAAATTTATCAATATAGAGGTTAAGTAATGGAAAGAAACCCAACTTTGATTATCAAAGCAAGTGAAACTACAATAACTGTAATGGCTAAGTACAAGGAAGAGTTTGTTGAACATGAAATTCAGCTACGATTAGTATTAGGATATTATTGGAATAAAGAGGTCCCAGCTATTGAAAAATTCATTGAACTTTTTGAAAATGTAATTAAAAGAGCAGTTAATCAGGTATTTCCCCATGAAAAACTATCTTTAAAATACCATTTGACTTCTAATGATACTTTAGAAAATTCCTCAAGATTATATATTACTTTTCTTGAAGTCAAAGCTGATGATGAAGATGTAAAAATAGAAGGAGAAGTTATTATTTTAGAAGGAGTTGATCTTAGAAGTACATTTTCTAAAGTAACTGGCTTTCGCAGAAAAATTGATGAAAAAATTAAAAAAGAATTTATTACTCACAAATAAAAAAGAGATATCACTCAATAAAGATTATTTTTAGCTATTCAACTTTATTAACAATATTTCGTTTTTATTGTTGTTACTGTTTATTTTTGATAATTTTTTTCTTGTATAGGCAGGAGGGGAAATAATTTTTTTGTTTTTTATTTTTTTTTGTGAATGTTTTTTATGCACATGCGAGATTTTTTGTTGAATTTTTTGGAATTTTGTTTTGGGGGTTGTTTTTTGTTTTTATTTTAGGTGTGTTTTTCTTGTTTGTTTGTGTGTTTTTCTTGTTTTTGTGGTTGTGTGTTAGTTTTATGTTGTGTGCTAGTGTTATTAAATCTAGGTCTGTTTGGTTTTTGGCTTGATCTTTGGAACGCATGGTTGTCCATCCTAGGTTATGT
>WRMT01000315.1 GCA_009777005.1 Methanobrevibacter sp.
TTTTTTTTTTTTATTTTTTATTTTTAATTTTTTTTTTTTTTTTTAGATAATTTTTTAATTTTTTTTATTATTTTTCAATATATGGTATGTTTTTCATTATTTTTTTAGTTATTTTAAATTATATCCAAAAAATAAATGTTTATTTTATAAAATAATACTTTTTTCACATTGAATTAATATTCAGATTATGTTTTTTTTATTTATATCTGTGTAGATACTTTTATATCTTATTAAGTTGTAACATTAAAATGTCCAAAATAAATGTATATTCATCAATGTGAGGATATATGGATATATTATTTTATTGGAATAAAATGAGGTGGAAAAATTACGATAAAGAATAAAACATTGCTTTTAGTACTGACTCTTGTTTTTTTCATTAGTCTGTCTGCAAATTATGCTTGCAATGTTAGTGATAACACACTGAATGATAATTATAATTTAACAGAAGAATTATCTAAAAACTCCGATAGTTCTCTAAATAATGAAACTAACAAAACTTCTCAAAAGTATAGTGTAAATTTAAATGATTCTAAAATTAGTTTTTTAGCTGCTGGTGGAGAAGAAAGACCAACAAAACTTTCACAAGACAGTATTATTAATGCTTCTAAAAATGTTAATAATTTCATATCTAAAAATGGGAAATTACCTAATCATGTTACTATAAATGATTATAAATTCTCTATGCCAGAATTCATGTTTTTATTATCAAAAACAATCCAAAATAAGTATAAAAAAACTAATTCTGATGTAACTATTAAATATGATGTAAATAATCCAACAAAACCATCAGGTGCAGCGGTGAAAGGAACGATTTCTTCTAAAAATTATTATAACTATACTGCAAGAGTAGTTAGCTTCATTAACAAAAATAATATAGCTCCTAATTTTGTTAGAACATCATTAGGTGTGATGCAATATCAAGCAACTATCCATAGCTTTGTAAAAATATTAGGTGGAATGAAAGATAATAAGTTGCCAAGTTCAATATCATTAAACATTAAAAAAACCAGTTCAATAAATAATCACCTTCCTAAGTACATTAGACCAGATAATCCTTCAAGTAAAGCTTTAAATGATTTATATGTAAATGGCTCTTTAGAAGAATATCTTAAAGCTACGAAAAACTGCCAAGTTGAAGATGAGTTAATACAATCATTAGCTAGTGAAATAACAAAAAATTCCAAATCAAAACTTCAAAAAGCTACAGCTATTTTCAATTGGGTGAGAAATAATGTTGTATACCAGTATTACTACAACACTAAGCATGGAGCAAAAAATACATACAATAAAAGAGTAGGAAACTGTGTAGATCAAAGCCATTTAGTTATAGCTTTATCTCGTGCATCAGGAATACCAGCTCGATATGTTCATGGACGATGTAAGTTCCTAACTGGAAAAACAATTGGGCATGTTTGGGCTCAAATCCTTGTAAATAATATGTGGACAGTAGCTGACCCAACCAGTTCAAAAAATAGTTTTGGTGTGATTAATAGTTGGACTACTTATACAATACATGGAAAATTTGATAAAATAGATTTTTAAACTCTATTTTATCATACTTTTAATTTTTTCCCAATTGGATTAATAGTGATGGAGATTATTTTTTTAATTGAGTATGAGTAGTGTTTATAATTATTTTTTTTAATAGGTTATGAATTGTGATAGGAATTATTTTTTTTAAATAGGATATGAATAATGATTGGAATAGAATATATTTTATTAGGTGCAGGATTTTTACTTTTTATAAGTGTAATCTTAAGTAGAGTTACATCTTTGTTGGATATTCCAACTTTAATACTTTTTTTACTAATAGGTCTTTTTTTAGATTCAACAGCTGTTTTTGGACCATCAATCCAGAATTATACTACAATACAAAATATAAGCATTTTTGTATTAATTATAATCATGTTTTCTGGAGGTTTAGATACAGATATCAAAAAAATGAAACCAATAGCTTCTATTGGAATTTCACTTTCAACATTTGGAGTTTTAATAACTGCTTTTGTAACTGGATTATTTCTTCATCTTGTAATTGGTTTTGATTTAATATTATCTCTTTTAATTGGATCTGTTGTTTCTTCAACTGATGCTGCAGCTGTTTTTTCAATATTTAAATCAGGTGAAATAAAATTAAAGGATAATTTAGCTGAGATTCTTGAATTAGAAAGTGCAACAAATGATCCAATGGCGTATATTTTGACGCTCACGTTTTTGTTTTTGATGCTTAATCCAACAACTTCAATTTGGGATGCAATTATCTTATTTGTCCAATCACTTGTTTTTGGATCGATAATAGGATATCTTTTTGGAAAACTGTCATCAAAATTAATCGAAGGGGTAAATCTTGATATTAAAGGATTATATCCTGTATTATTAATATCTCTTGCATTATTATCCTTTTCTTGTGCAGAACTAATTGGTGGTAATGGTTTTTTAGCAGTGTATATATCTGCATTAATTATTGGAAACAGTAAAATTCCAAATAAGCAATCACAAATAAGTTTCTTTGATGGAATGGGATGGTTAACACAAATTGTCATGTTTATTGTTCTTGGGCTTTTTGCATTTCCTGAACAATTACTTAAAACAGCAGGAATAAGTTTAGCAACAGCATTTGCTATTACCTTTTTTTCAAGACCAATAGCTGTTTTTGCTTCACTAACACCTTTCAAGGTTAAACTTAAAAATAAATTGTTTATTTCATGGACTGGAATTAAAGGAGCAGTGCCTATAGTTTTTGCTACTTATCCATTAGTTGCAGGTATTCCTGAAGCTCCTGTGATTTTTAACGTAGTTTTCTTCATTACAATTATTTCAGTAATATTGAAAGGAGCTACACTAAAGACAATAGCTAAAAAACTTAATGTATTAATAGAAAATGAGAATGAAGAATGATGTGGATTAATTTTCCAATAATGGTTCTCATATCTTTTTTGTATACTTAAAAAAAGTGTGTATTAAATTATTTATAAAAAATTATACTTAGAAAGAAATTTTTTGTTTTTCTAAATTTTTTATTTATCCTCAAATTATTTCTTATTTTTTTTTTTTTTTTTTTTTTTTTTTTTTTTTTTTTTTTTTTTTTTTATTTTTTAAAAAAACAAAATTTTTTTTAATTTAAAAAAAAAAATTTTTTAAATTTTAAAAAAAAAAAT
>WRMT01000316.1 GCA_009777005.1 Methanobrevibacter sp.
AAAACCAAATTCCAAAAAATTCAACAAAAAATCTCGCATGTGCATAAAAAACATTCACACAAAAAACCAAAAAATTATTTCCCATCCTGTTAAACTTTTTAATAAATTTGTTTTTAAATTTTAAAATGAATATTTTTTTTAATTATTTATCCTAATTTATCATAATAAATTATAAATACTAATATTTTCATATTAAAAAATACAAAAATGTATTTATCATGATTAATCATAATAAATTATAAATAAAAAATTTAATAAAAAAAATAATTTTTTTAACAACTAAAAAAAAGTTAACCAACATTGAAACACAACTAATTATTTGTAATAAATAAGAAAGGTATTTATCATTATTAATCATATATGATTATTAAGTATAAAAATAATTATTAAGTATAATAAATTATTTAAGTATACTAAATACAAAAGTGTATTTATCATGATTCTTAATTTTTTATATTCATGATGCTAATGTTTCTTCATTAGTAGTTTGATTAGAATTTATTAGATGATGCTAATTTTGTTAATTATTTAGTATAATTAAAGTTATTATAATTGATTTAAATTAAATTCAAAGAATTCATTATTTATTTAATTTTTATAAAATTTCAAAAATGATTATATGCAAAAAAAGCTATAACAAAAAAAGGAATTGATAAGATGACCAAGAAGGATAGTTTAAACAATAACACTAAAGTGTTCAGTCCCACTCCTAACGTTGTTGAAAATGCTAATATAAAAGACTGGGATAAAGAGATAAGCAAAGGAGAAGATATAGAAAAATATTGGGCTATGGAGGCTGAACAACTCGACTGGTTTAAAAAATGGGATACTATTCTTGATACTTCTAAAAAACCTTTTTACAAATGGTTTGTCGGTGGAAAAATAAATTTAGCTTATAATGCTGTTGATAGATGGATTAATACTGAAAAAAGGAATAAAATAGCTATTCTCTATGCTAATGAACTAGGAGAAGAAATTAAGTTAAGCTATTATGAGTTATACCGTGAAGTAAATAAAATGGCTAATGCTCTTTTAAACTTAGGTGTTAAAAAAGGAGATGCTGTTTCTCTATATCTTCCAATGTGTCCACAACTTGTTATAACTATGCTTGCTTGTACAAAAATTGGAGCTATTCATAGTGCAATTTACTCTGGTTTAAGTTCATCGGCTGTAGCTGAACGAGTTAACAATATTAAATCTAAAGTTGTTGTAACTGCTGATGGAACATATAGAAGAGGAAAAGTAATAACTCTTAAACCTATTGTAGATGAAGCTATTGAAGACTGTCCAACTGTTCAAACTGTTGTTGTTGTTAATCACACAGGAAAGTATGATGGTGATGAGGAATTAAAAGAAAATGAAATATTATATGACAAATTCTTAGAAGGCGTAAAAGATAGCTGTGAAGCAGAAAATACAGATGCTGAAGATCCATTGTTTGTATTATATACTTCAGGAAGTACAGGAAAACCAAAAGGTGTTCTTCATACAACAGGAGGATACATGGTTGGAATAGCTACTACTCTAAGAAATATTTTTGATATTCATGATGATGATCTTTGGTGGTCTACTGCTGATGCTGGTTGGATTACAGGTCATAGCTATACAATTTATGCTCCATTGTTACTTGGTTCGACTACTTTAATCTTTGAAGGTGCTCCAGACTATCCAGATCCAGGAATTTGGTGGAAAGTCATTGAAAAATATGGTGTAACTAAATTTTACACTGCTCCAACAGCTGTTAGACACCTTATGAGATATGGGGATGAATACATAGGAAATTATAATCTTGACTCCATAAAAGTTTTAGGCAGCGTAGGAGAGCCAATTAACTATGAAGCTTGGAAATGGATGTATGACAAGATTGGAAATGGAAAAGCCCCAATTATGGATACTTGGTGGCAAACAGAAACAGGTATGCACATGATATCTCCATTTCCAGTAGGTGATTTAAAGCCAGGTTCAGCTACAAAACCACTTCCAGGGGTTCATGTAGCTATTGTTGATGAAGAAGGAGATCCTGTTGGAGTTGGCAAAAGAGGGTATCTTACTATTAGTAATCCATGGCCATCTATGTTAAGAGGGCTTTTCAATGATGATGAACGATATAAGGAAGAATATTGGAACACATTCCCAGGTTTGTTTAAAACTGGAGACATGGCAAAAATTGATGATGATGGCTATGTTTGGATACAAGGTCGCTCAGACGACGTTTTAAAAATTTCAGGTCATAGGATTGGAGCTGTTGAAGTTGAAGAAGCTTTTAATAGCCACCCTGCAGTAAATGAAACAGCAGTAATTGGAAAAGAAGACCCAGTAAAAGGACAAATTATTAAATCATTTTTAATTTTAAATGAAGGATATGATTTAGAAAAGCCGTATCAAGAGGGAGATGAATTTCCTTTATTAAATACATTAAAACTTCATGTTAGGCATACACTAGGACCAGTAGCTGTTTTAGGAGAAACAGTTTCAGTTGAATCTTTGCCAAAAACAAAAAGTGGAAAAATAATGAGGAGAATTTTAAAAGCTCAAGAAGAAGGAGAAGATTTAGGAGATACTTCAACTTTAGATGATTTATAATATTTAAATTGAGTTAAATAGCTAAATTTATTTGTTATAATTCTCTATTTTGAAGATTTATTTCAATATAGTTATTCTACATTAAAAATTTATGTTTATTAAAAATATAAATTTTATGATATTGATTAAAATATCTTAAAACTAAATTTAAATTATTTCAAAAATATTAAAAAAATTTTTTTAAAAAAATTTCACATAAATTTTTCATGATGCGACTATATTTAATTTTTTGATTTTTTTTTTAAATTTTTAATTTTTTTTTTTTTTTTTTTTTTAAATTATTGACTTTTTAAATTTATAATTTTTTTTAAATTAAAATCTTTTAATTTTATTCTTTTTTTTAGTCTTATTTCTATTTTGAAAAGCTTATAAAACTAAAAACATTTTCATAGGGAAAATAGAAAAATTTATATATTCCAGAAATAGACTATTATTTTAATAGATAATTGTTTATGGGAGGGTTTTATTTGGATATCAAACAGATTTTAAGTGCTATTATTGTTGTGATTGCTTTAATAGTGATTATATGGGCTATTGCGTTTTAATTTTATTGAATATGTCTTAT
>WRMT01000317.1 GCA_009777005.1 Methanobrevibacter sp.
TGATTTTATAAAAATAAAATTATTATATAAACATTTATATTCAATTTAAAGTTTGTTTAAAGAAAATAATTTTATTAATTTTTTTAAAATTTTGAATAAATGGGTACTCTCTTTATAATATTTTTATTTTGGTGTTATTGATTTTATAGTACTGAATTTACTGTATTCTCTTTTCCCACTAACTGTTGAGAATGATCTTATTTTATAAAAGTACTTTATCTTTTTTAAGTTTTTATCTATACATTTTACTGTGTTTTTACTAGTTATTGTTTTTTTAAGTTCATAATTTCCTGTTAATTTTGTAGATCTAAAAATTTGATAACCAGAAACATCTGAAACTTTATTCCACTTAATAGTAACCTCTTTAACACCTCTAGCTAATGAAAATGAAGGTGTTTTTGGTTTTTTATCAGCATTCAAACTTTTATCTTTATCATTAGCTTTTTTGTCTCCAAATAGCTGTACCCAATATGGAGTGTTTCCTCCAATGTAACCTATACCAATACTTTTATATCTAGGGTTTAATATGTTATTTCTGTGCATAGGAGAATTCATCCAAGAATTCATAACACTTTTCGGTGTTTTTTGTCCATTTGCAATATTTTCAGCCCGAACTTTAGATGAAACTGTAAAATATTGTGATCCATCTGGTCTTATGTGGCTAAATTTCCTTTTTATTTCTTGAGTTCTTGTTTTCGCAGCACTGAATAATTCATTATCCATTTCTAATGGTGCAGCACCAACTTTTGATCTTTCATTATTTATTAAATCTAATACTTGATATTCATAACTGGTTGATGCAGCAACAGCTTCTCCAACAAATACCATTGGTATTATAGCTAAACAAAATAAAATTAACATAAAACCTATTAATTTTAAAAAAATATCTTTACTAGCCATATTGTTTCTCCGTTAAATCATTTTTAGTTCCTCTATCTCTACCTTCACTAAATCACATTGCCATGTGAAAAATCATTAATATAAATCTATTGACAGTGTCAAAAAAATAATTGAATATGAATAAATATGAATATATATGTTATAAAAACTATTTAAATTTAATTTATAAAAAAAATATGGGACTTCAAAATGTTAGTTGGTATGAAAAGTTACTTTTCTAAAAACCAAAAATTTACAAATTCTAGCTTAAAATCCAATTTTAAAAATTGCAACATCTAACAAATTACAGTCACAACAAAATATGTTTCAAATAAGAAACTTTATAAAAAGCACATCCTTTAGTTATAAGAAAAATTAATTCCATACTTCTTCCAGAGCGTATAGCTATTAATTCCCTGTTTTTTCAATGAATTTTAATAGCTAATAATTATCATCTTCTACAATATTTTAAAATCTATGACACAAAAACAGAGTTTAATAGCTAATAATTATCATCTTCTACAATATTTTAAAATCTATGACACAAAAACAGAAACAGAGTTTAATAGCTAATAATTATCATCTTCTAAAATATTTTAAAATCTATGACACAAAAACAGAGTTTAATAGCTAATAATTATCATCTTCTATTCATAGCTATTTTTCATCCAAATAATGTTTTATTTGATTATTAGCTATTTTTTCAACATTGTTTAAAGGAATATCTCTTTCAATAGCTATTTTCTTTAAATCTTCATATTCAGCTCTTGAAGATATGATTTCATCATTTACACATCCAATTTTAAATCTAATTTTCTCACTTTTCCCATTTATATTAACATCAAGTGAAATTATCCTCCTTTTAGCTACTCCTCTATGGGTGTGCTTTGATATTCGTATTCCCAATGTTCCAGTTTCTTTAAAAATAGCTTGAACTAATTTATCTCTGTCTTCTTTCTTTGAAATAACCTTAAGAAGATGTCCAGGTCTGTTTTTTTTCATAATTATTGGAACAATAGCTACATCTCGAGCTCCCATGACCATTAACTTTTCAAAAAGATAACCAATAGTTTCCCCAGAAAGATGATCAATATTTGTTTCAAGGACTTCAATAGTTTGAGTTTCAACAATATTTTCACCTTGAACAAGTCTTAAAACATTTGGAAATTCAAGATCTTTTTTTCCTGCACCATAACCAGTGTTTATTGGTTTTATCATTGGTTGAAATTCTTTAAATTCATCACAAATTTCAAGATAAATTGCAACTCCAGTGGGAGTAGCTAATTCCGTAGCTACAGGTCCTCCAAAACAATTAATTCCTTTTAACATTTCGATAACTGCAGGAGCAGGAATTGGAATCCTGCCATGACAACTTTCAATTGTTCCTCCACCTAAAGCTATTGGAAGACCTATGACTTTTTCTTTTGAATGATTGAATCCTAATTTGCAGTATCCAAAAATAGATCCAAAAACATCAGCAACTGCATCAGCAGCTCCAACTTCATGAAAATGAACTTTTTTTAAGGTTTGACCATGAATTTTAGCTTCACTAATAGCTATTCTTTTAAATACTCTTTTTGAAATATCAAAAACTTCTTTAGGTATTAGCTGTTTATCCTTTTCAAATTCCTTATATTGAATTTTGTCAACTTTTGATGAAAGATCTTTATAAGAAATAGCAGTATTATTTCTTTTAGATGTTTCAACTTCTAAATAAGTAGCTTCAATTCCTGACTTTTTAATTTTGTTAATATGAACTTTAACCCCACCAAAATCATTAGCTACTGTTTCCATGACTTCTTTCATTAGATTTGGATTAATTCCTAAATCAATGAAAGCTCCAACTATCATATTTCCAGCTATTCCTGCATTTTGAGGATCGATAATCAATACCATTAATTTTCCCTCTGTATTTGAATAAAAAATATCATAAATAAAATAACAATTGAATTATAGTTCTAAGGAAAGTTTGAATAAGTTGTTTGGAAAAAATTAATTAATTTTATAAAAAATCCATTTATTTTATCTTAATTTTTAAAATAAATTTTAATAATTATTTTTATTAAAAAATACAAATCAAAAATAATCAAAAATAATTAATAACTCCTAATAATCCTATTTATTAAAAAAAATAAATCAAAATTATAGTCCTAGAAGAAAAGTATGAATAATTATTTATAAAAAATTAATTAATTTTATAAAATTCATTCTTATTTATATTAATTTTTAAAATAAATGATTAATAATTTTTTTTATTAAAAAATATAAA